>JAPOHK010000110.1 GCA_029979485.1 Candidatus Planktophila limnetica | reverse complement strand
GCTCTGAAGTTCTATTTAACTTTCTATGTCCATGTCCGTGTCTAAGTAAGAAGTTATTTGATAACGATATGAGCCAAAGAGAGCTATCCATCAAGATGAACATCCATGAATCATTGGTTTCCAGATGGATGAGTGGGGAACGGGTTCCAACCCTTCCCAACATCATCAAATTGGCTTCCATCTTTGGGGTGACAACAGATGAAATCATCCAATCTATGGAAGTACAATCATGATTTCACACTACATCAAAAGATTGGGGGAGCTGTTTCCCGAAATAAAAAAGGCAACATCCAAACCCGTGTGGGAAAAGTGGGTGGATGGAAGACAAACCCCGCTTCATTTCCAGTGGATGAAGCTGTTTCATCTTATGCCAATATCCGAACCACAAAAGAAGTGACATAACCCCAGCGATAATCGCCATCACTCTAAAACGCATAAGAACACCGCTCATGGATTCCTCCTAATTTGTCTCAGGCCGCAACTCTACGGCGATATATAGGAAGGTAAAGAACCACCCCCGCCATGAGCCACCAAACTACAACATATGAAATGTGTTGCCAATAAAAACCAGGGATTCTCTCAGTTCTCATCTCGGGTGTGACTCGTGTTCTGACTATTTCACCATCGCGAACTTTCTCATCTTGTGCAATTACATATCCGTCATACAGGTCTAAATCAGTCAGACTCACAATTACGCTGCTATCTAGACGAGAAATTACTCCAGGTGAATTCAGAGCTCGATCTTCATTTTGATGTGCACGAAGGGTCCCAATAACTTCAACTCGATTAGACATCGCTAATTGTGGTTCTTGCAATCGCTCTGACCAGAGTCCGCGCACAACTAATATTCCAGAATTGGTATCTACTTGCAGGAGTGCTACTTCCCAATCCTTAACAATTCCATTTGAATCTTTTTGATTTGGTGCTTTGAAATTGGCAACATAGAAACCAGATGCAGTCACAGACTTGCTATCAACTTTTGTGTCTAGTGCAATTCGTGGTTGTGTTAAATCTTGAAGCGCTACAGGTGCAGAAATTGCAGGTGGTGGCGCGTTTAGAATTTCCTTCAAACTTCTAGCTCTATCAAGTTGCCACAGACCCAGTCCAATAAAAATTGCAACAATTAGAAGAAGTGAGGTGTACTCAAGAATCTTCTTAAACACAGGAATTACTAGTTCTGTTGTTCGTCTTTATTTTTTTGCAAGCGGTTAAAGCGCTTATAAAAGTTACGTAGGAGAAGCACTACCGCTATAGTTAAGAAAATCATTGTGAGTGAGCCCGCTAAGCCCATATCTACATTTTTTTGCATGTCTAAATCCTCTCATTTTTCAGGATAATCTGTGCACATGAATTCAAAGGGCTCCTCAGAATTTTCATATGAGGATAGATACGGGGTTAAACCGGCCAGAGGATGGAAGTTGCCTGCAACAATTATTGCCATCACTGGAATCATCTGGGTTTTTTGGGCTGGTTTGTTTCATGCTCAGCCCGAATTTCGAATCACTTTAATTTCCTTCTCCGTTGTTTCTGATGAAGAAACTTCCATTCGATATGCCATCCAACGAAATGATCCAAGTACGCCAGCGACCTGCACACTTCAAGCAAGAGATTTCGCTAAAAACATTGTGGGAGAAATTGAGGATGAAATCGCTCCAGGGCGCGCATCATTTGAACGCACGACTTCCATTCCCACGCGTAGTGAAGCGGTTACAGCAATCGTTGCACGCTGCCGCGTGAAATAATCTAATTCACAATTAGTCCGGCTTTCGCTAACGTTGCTCCCCTTATGACTTCACAGACTTGGCTTACACAAGAAGCAGCAGATCGTCTTGCTGCCGAATTGGCACACCTTGAGGGTGAAGCACGCACTGAAATTGTTAAGAAAATTGAAGCCGCTCGCGCCGAAGGTGACTTAAAAGAAAATGGTGGCTACCACGCTGCGCGTGATGAGCAAGGAAAAATTGAAGCGCGTATTCGCCAGTTAAAACAGATGCTAGAAAATGCTCACATCGGTTCTCCACCAGCGAGTGCTGATGGAGTTGTTGGAGCTGGAATGGTGATTACGGCAATTGTTGCTGGCGATGAAACTAAGTTCTTACTTGGCTCCCGAGAAATAGCATCAGGTGATCTCGATGTTTATAGCGAAAAATCTCCACTTGGTTCTGCAGTAATGGGTGCAAAGGTGGGCGACAACGTGTCATATACCGCGCCAAATGGAAAAACTATCTCGGTACAGATTAAGCACGCTGAGTATTACTCTTAAAAACTAGTTACTTGCGTTCTTATATTTCTTAACGCTCATCGGTACGAAAATAATCATAATTACTGCCATGTAAATCAAAGACATCGTTAATGGATTTTCGCTTGGAAATGAACCAGCGGTGGCACCAAATTGATTTTCCAGTCCAAAGAGCTGGCGGCATGCAGCAACCATCGTCGAAACTGGATTCCACTCCGCAACATATTGCAGAGGTCGTGGCATTCCAGTAGTCGGCGCAAATGCATTTGATAAAAACGTCAGTGGAAAAGTAACTAAGAAGCTCACATTTTGAACTACTCGAGCATCACGAGCCGATAAACCAATATAGATACCTACCCATGAAAGTGCATAACCAAAAAATAATAGGAACAAGAAAGCAAGGATCACGTTAAACAAGCCAGAAGTTGGCCGCCATCCAACTAAATATCCTGCTAATCCCATAACAGCTAGAACGACAATGTTTAATAATGAATCCCCGAGAGTTCTGCCAATTACCAGCGCTGAGCGTGCAATAGGCAGAGATCTAAAGCGATCAATTAAACCTTTTTTCATATCTTCAGCAAGACCAGAAGCAGTTGCTGCCAATGTAAATGCAACGGTTTGTACGAAGATTCCTGGCATTAAGAGTTGTACATATCCACCTGGTTGGCCGGTTTCAATTGAGCCACCAAATACATATCTGAAAAGCAACACAAACATAACTGGCTGAATAGTTGAGAAGATAAGTACTTCAGGAACGCGCGCTAATTGAAGTAGCTGTCGCTTCGTGATAACTATTGAATCCATAATCATGCTCATTTTTTAACTTCCTCTACTTCTGCTGCGTGCCCTGTAAGTGACATGAAGACATCATCCAAAGACGGGCGCTTCAATCCAACATCTAGTGCGTGAATTCCTTCACTGTCCATCGATCTCAAAACTTCCATAAGTGCCATCGATCCAGTTGAAACTGGCGCAGAAATTTTGCGTAGTCCTTCATCAAGGGTTGCCTTGTTGCCGCTGACTCGCGTCACTATCTCTAAGGTCTTTGAGATGTTGGATTGTTCAACAACAACTTCGAGGCGCTCTCCGCCAACTTCTTTCTTTAAAGAATCTGATGTTCCACGAGCAATCACTTTTCCGTGATCAATTACGACTATGTCATCAGCTAATTGATCGGCTTCTTCTAAATACTGTGTTGTAAGAAGTAATGTAACGCCACCCTTAACGAGTTCTTCGATAACACCCCACATTTCTTGGCGTCCACGTGGATCTAAGCCAGTGGTAGGTTCATCAAGGAATAAAACTGTAGGTTTAACAATGAGTGATGCAGCTAAATCAAGACGTCGACGCATTCCACCTGAGTATGT
>JAPOHK010000018.1 GCA_029979485.1 Candidatus Planktophila limnetica | reverse complement strand
CGTAAAGCTTCTCTCTTGACCCCATGCAGTTACACTCGTTTCAGTTTGTCCTCCACTTGATGAGAAGAAAAATGCAGTAATCGGGAGTCCATTTAATGTGATTACTTGACCTGTGGTTTCCGATGTTGAACTCGCTTGAACCGCTTCTCTCCATAATCTTCCATACAAGGGTTCTATCTCTTTCGAAAACCCAACAAATGATTGGTCTGAAATATTGTTCATGACATTGCAATCACATGAGGTTTTTGGTGTACCAAGTTTGCTCAGAGCGTATGAACGAGATGCAATTGCTTGCGCAATTAATGCCTCTTTCGGCCAAGATGAAGGAACTTCACTAATTCCATACAAATACTCATCGTGAATGCGAACAGTATTTGTCACCGCCATTCGGTGCCCCAGTAGTGGAGCTCTCACGGATTTAACTTGTATTTGCCCGTAGCGATACTTCACACTCTTTGAATTCACTTTCAATGAAACTGTTGATGGAATTCCCTCTAAATATCGCGTTCCAGACCAACGCACACTCCATGTTGAATTGCTACCGATAAATTGGGAATTTTTGCCAGTAACAATAAACGCTGAAATATTGCTACCAAGTTGAATAAAAGAAATACCAGATTTCCAGTTAAGTGTTGCAACAGGTGTGGCAGTAGTGTCTTCGCCTACATCCCCTGTGTAAAGATTTAAAGTCGAATTTTGAGTTCCGGATTTCAGACTTGCCTGTGTTAGTAAGTTGCCGATGTTTACTCGGATGTTTTGATTATCTTCTAATGAAACTATCTGAGTGCCGACGTAGTAATAAGAAAGAATTGATTGAGCAGTTTCTCCATTAAGAGCCTTGCCGCGCGCGCCAATTTGACTCATGCCAACACCGTGGCCGTATCCCGTGCCCTGAAAATTAAACTGTGGCGGAACTTCTGCTGCATGGGCTTGAGTAATTGAAAAAAGAAGTGTGAATACAAGTAGAAAAGTTTTAGAGGTCCTCATCAATTACAGAGCTCTTTCCTAAGTGCAAGAAATCTTGATAAGCATCAATAACTTGATCTGGATTTCCACGAGAAACTAGCTTTCCTTTGTGTAACCAGGCAACGTCATTACATATTTCTCGAAGCGTTGCCATTGCGTGACTAACAAGAATTAATGCACGATCTTCACTTCTAAGTTCTTTAATCTTATTAAAGCTCTTCTCCTTGAAGTGAGCATCGCCTGTGCTCAGCGCTTCATCAACAATCAAAATATCTGGCTGAACTGTTGCGGCTACAGAAAATGCAAGGCGTGCGTACATTCCAGATGAATATGTGCGCATAGGTGCATCGATTGCATCACCTAGTTCTGAAAAATCGGCTATCTCGTCAAAGTGGTTTTCAATTTCTTTGCGAGTCATTCCGGCTGCTAATCCCCCGAGGTGAACATTTGCACGACCAGACATTGCGGGATTGAATCCGACACCGAGTGCCAACAGTGTGCTTACACTTCCAAAAACTTCGATCCGACCGTGTGTCGGAGGGATAATTCCAGCAATCGTGCGCATCAATGAAGATTTACCTGCGCCGTTTGTACCTATTACACCAAGAACTTGGCCGTAGGTAACATCTAAATTGACGTTATCTAGTGCTTGAACAACGCGTGTTTGTTTTGTTCCACGACCTAAAGATTTAACACGTGCTTTAAGAGTTGGTCTGCGATCTATTGCAGTTGTGTACGTAAGACCAAGATTTTGAACAGAAACCGCAAGGTCTCCAGTTTTATGGTGAGTATTAGAGGCGGACAGCGAACTCACGCTCCCTCGATAAGAAAAAGTAGGTTCCAATTAACAAGACTCCAAGTGCCCAACCGCTTGCGGCCAGCATGCTGGAAAGGTTTGGAGTTTGTGCATGAACTACCGAGATTGACCATGAGTCAAGAATTGGAAAGAGCGGATTGAAATATTCAAGAACTCGCAATTCAGGCTTGAGTGAAGACGCTTCATAAAGAATCGGTGATAAGTAGAGCAATGTTCTAATCAGATACGGCAAAAAACTTGCGATATCTCGGAAGTAAACATTGATAGTAGAAATTAAGATTGCAACGCCGAGGGAAAATATCAAAGCAATCAAAATAATTGGAATTGACCACAGCATTTCCCACCCAAATGGAAGGCCCAACACCGTGCGCATTATTAAGAATACAAACAAGGTTGGGATAAATTTAAAAAATGCTATTACAGTGGCTGAAATTGGCAACATCATTCGTGGAAATGCTGTGTTAAGAATGAGGCGTTGACCTGCCGTTACTGATTTAACTCCACCACTTAAGCTATTGCTCACTAAATAAAAAAGAAAAAGACTCGCAGTTAAATGTCCGTAACGAATCGCTCCGCCCGAGCCACCAATAATCACGATCAATAAGAAATAGACACCAGAGAGCAGCAGCGGATTAAGAATCAACCATAATTGTCCAAAGATTGAATCAAAATGTTGTTCGCGTAATTCAGATCGAGAGTATTCCGAGATAAAAGTTCGACGAGACCACAATGATTTCCAATATTTGCGCAGTGGTGGCAGACCTGCTCTAAATGGTTCGTATACCTGCTGTGGTGCGCTCACGGTGTACAGGCTACATCAGCCTCTACTTTCGGAGCCCTTGGCTGGAGCAAGAGTCTTGGGTGATGTCAGAAATCCAAGGCCCCACGACATCTGCATAGTGAATAAAACGATTGGCAAAAGAAGTTTTTCACTAATTGCTTTTCCTGTAATTACTGAGGCAAGAATTAAGAATATTCCGTAAATTAAGGCAGGAAATATAAAAAATGGATTAAAGAAAAGTGCCAAAACAATTGAAATCGTTGTACCTGCTAATGCAAAAGGCGGCGCCAAGTAACGAAAATTAATAGTGCCTTGATGTCTACGCGACACAACCCTGCGCCATCTACCGTATTCAAAATATTGTTTAGCTAGTGACCGTACTGAAGAACGAGGGCGATAAGTCACATGTAATCGCGGATCAAAAAATATTTTTCCACCCACCTGTCGTAACCGATAATTTAATTCCCAATCCTGAGCACGTATAAATCTTTCATCAAAACCGCCCACCGCAATAACAGCCGAACGAATAAAAACTCCTAGGTAAACAGTGTCTACATATCCAGGTTCTCCACCGGTGTGAAATCTAGATGCACCAACACCCAATGGACTTCGCATTGCAGCAGCAACAGTTCTTTCAAAAGGTGACTTTCCTTCTGCTCCCATGATTCCACCGACGTTTACCGCACCGCTCGACTTCATCACTTCGATTGCAAGAGAAATATAATTCTTCTGTAACTCTGAGTGCGCATCGACTCTAACAATGACAGGATTCATTGATTTATTAATTGCCGCATTTAATCCAGCTGCAGTTCTGCCACTTGGGTTTCGGACTAATAAAATTCGCGAATCTGATGAAGCTAGGTGTTGAGCTATTTCATCAGTCTTATCTTTTGATGGTCCGAGCGCCAGAATTACTTCGAGGTCGCCGGAATAATCTTGAGAGAGTATGGAGTTAACGGCATTTGCTAAATGTAACTCTTCATTAAGAACAGGTAGTACGACTGAGACTGCGGGCAAATTTGTCCCCGGTGAGAGAGATAACTCAATTCCTGATGTCGTCATAACCCCTACACGCTATCGTCCAAGTACGCTCTACCCGTGAATACTACGCGAGGAATTAAGGCGCTCACTGTTTTATCAGTAAGCGTTGTTCTCGTATCTGCGTTTTCCTGGTTAGCCCTTGGACAAGTCAGCGGTTCCATTAAGAGAATTGACGTATTCGGAAAATTAGATTCGCGACCTGAAAAAACATCTAAAGCTCTCAACTATTTACTTGTTGGCTCGGATACACGAGAAGGTCTTACTAAAGAGCAGATGAAAGTGCTTCGCGTAGGAAGTACCAAAACAGCCGCAGGTGGTCGCTCCGACACAATGCTGTTAGTTCACATCAGCAAAGCACGCGATAAAGCGATGATCATTTCGCTTCCCCGAGATTCACTCGTCACCATTCCTGCACATCGCAGTACAGATGGCACGAAAGATATTGGTGTCAGTAAATCAAAAATAAATGCTGCTTTTGCTTGGGGAGGTGCGCCATTACTAATTGAAACTGTTGAGCTCGCAACAAATTTGCGTATTGATCACTACATTGAAGTTAACTTTGCAGGTTTCGCAGGAATCGTAGATGCACTCGGTGGCATCGAAGTGTGTACAAAGAAAGATATTGACGATCCTAAAAGCCACCTTGTCCTTGCGGCTGGAGTTCACACACTTAACGGAATTGAATCTCTAAAGTACGTGCGGACACGCGACTTTGATGGACTTGGTGACATAGGACGAATGCAACGTCAACAACAATTTATGAGCTCTGTCCTAAGAAAAGCAACAAGTACAGGTGTTTTGCTCAATCCAATCAAACTAGTGAATTTCTTTAATGCTGCAATCTCTACAGTAAAAACAGATTCGGGATTAAATCAATCCGATCTTCTTACCTTGGCCAAGCAACTCCGTAATTTATCTGCGAGTAAAGTTCGAACACTGACAGTTCCAATTGGTAATCCAAACGGTTATGAGCCTGGTGTTGGTTCCGTTGTAACTTGGGATTCAGTTCTCGCTCCCGAACTTTTCCAAAGATTGCGCGATGATCTTCCAATCGTTGATGAAGTAACCCCATCTCCTAGTGCATCAAGTACTTCAAAACCTAAGACAACTATCATCGATAAATTCAAGACACGAACCGCTGATGAAAATCCATGCGGGGAACTGAAATAGGATTATCTCTATGGCACTAAAGCTCTCCGTTGTTGGTTGTGGTTATTTGGGTGCTACTCATGCAGCGTGCATGTCTTCACTTGGCTTTGAAGTAATTGGAGTCGATACCGATCCTGAAAAAATTGCACTACTTTCCAAAGGCGAGTTACCTTTTTATGAGCCAGGATTAGATTCTTTGCTTGCAAGTGAAATCAAAACAGGTCGCCTAAGCTTTACGACTGATTTCTCTGCGGTGGCTGATGCTGACGTTCACTTTATTTGCGTTGGAACACCACAAAGCAAAGATGGCTTGGCAGCGGATCTGACTTACGTGAAATCTGCAGTTGCAGCAATTGCACCACACTTAAAAAATGGTTCGTTAGTTGTTGGTAAATCAACTGTTCCAGTCGGTACCGCCCAAGGTTTACGTGAACAATTAGCGAAGAGTGCTCCACACGCAGATTTGGCATGGAATCCAGAGTTCTTGCGAGAAGGTTTCGCGGTTGAAGACACACTCACTCCTAACCGTTTAGTGGTTGGCGTAGCAAATGATCGAGCAGAAGAAATTCTAAAAGAGGTTTACAAGCCTGTAATCGATTTAGGAACGCCTTGGATTAGAGCAGATCTTCCAACGTCAGAGTTAGTTAAAGTTGCAGCAAACTCATTTCTAGCAACCAAGATTTCTTTTATTAATGCGATGGCTGAGGTTTGTGAAGCCGCGGGCGGAGATGTCACAGTTCTAGCTAAGGCAATCGGGTATGACCCACGAATTGGAAATCGCTTCTTGCAAGCAGGAATTGGATTTGGAGGCGGATGTCTTCCTAAAGATATTCGTGCATTCATGGCTAGAGCAGAAGAGTTGGGCGCCAAACAAGCTCTCGAATTCTTGCGCGAAATCGATGCAATTAATCTTCGTGCTCGCCAACGAGTAATCGACGTTGTACGTGCCGAACTCACTGAAGATCTCACTTCATACAAAATTGCCGTACTAGGTGCAGCATTTAAACCCGACAGTGATGACGTTCGAGATTCCCCTGCGCTAGATATCGCTGCACAATTGCAAGCAGCTGGTGCATCCGTGGTGGTGCATGATCCAAAAGCCATTGAAAATGCTCGCAAAAGATTCCCAAATCTTGGTTTTGCAGCAAACGTTGAAGAGTGCGTGAAAGACGCAGATTTAATTTTGCACCTCACTGAGTGGCGCGAGTATCGCGAGTTAAATCCGAAAGCGTTGGCATCTCTTGTAAAGAAAAAGATTGTCATTGATGGCAGAAATGCATTAGAGCGCGATAAATGGCGCGCTGCTGGATGGCAATTCCATGCGTTAGGCCGCACCGATTAATACGCAAGAAGAAATAGACCACGTTTTAGAACTTAAAACATGGGCAATTCTGGGTTTGAGTAATAACCCAGATCGAGCTGCTTACTCGGTAGCGGCTCTATTGAAGCAAAAAGGTCACACCATTATTCCTGTTCACCCAAAAGCTGAAGTAGTTCACGGCGAAAAAGGATATGCCACTCTCGAAGAAATTCCAGTAAAAGTTGATGTGGTTGATTTTTTCATTAATTCTGAGTTAGTCAGCCGCAATGTTGATCGTGCTATTGCAATTGGTGCCAAAGCAATCTGGCTCCAGCTTGGCGTTATTGATAAAGCATCTGTAGAAAGAGCAGAACTCGCTGGATTAACCGCAATTATGGATAGATGTCCTGCAATTGAATACGGCAAGCGCTAACTAAAAACCTGTTTTCTGGTTTCGTCGGTTTTGTAAAGCAGCACCTTTTTCTTTAGCAACTTCATTGAGTGCCTTAAGTTCAGCAGCCACTTTCTGTGAGATTGCATCACTGCTAATTCCTAAAATTCTGGCTGCCAGTATTGCCGCATTGCCTGCGTTATCAATCGCCACTGTTGCCACAGGAATACCGACAGGCATTTGAACAATCGATAGAAGTGAATCCATTCCATCTAAATTTTTAAGCGATACAGGAACACCAATGACCGGAAGCGTTGTGAGAGAGGCAACCATTCCCGGTAAATGTGCAGCACCACCTGCGCCTGCAATAATCACTTTATATCCAGCAGATTGCGCTTTCTTTGCAAACTCGACCATTTCCTCTGGCATGCGGTGTGCAGAAAGAACATCGACAGAATAGCTAATCGAGAATTTATCTAAGATTTTTGCAGCCTCTTCCATGATCGGCCAATCAGAGTCTGAGCCCATGATGATTGCAACATCACTCATCAATTTCTCCACTCATATAGTCGATTGCATGTTCTATTTCTGTTCGCAATTCTACGAGGTCTTTGCCAATCACGTTAACGTGTCCAATTTTGCGCCCAGGGCGGACTTCTTTTCCGTACATATGAAACTTAAGAGAGGAATTTCTCGCCATTAAGTGCAGGTACGGGCGATACATATCGGTTTTGTCTTTTCCTAAGATATTTCCCATCACAGCGAAATCATCTGTCATGGATGGATCGCCAAGTGGAAGATCAAGAATTGCGCGTAAGTGTTGTTCGAATTGACTCGTCAGGGAGCCCTCAATAGTCCAATGTCCAGAATTGTGTGGACGCATTGCAAGTTCGTTAATAAATATGTCTTCACCTTTAACAAACATTTCAACCGCCATCACGCCAATGAGTTTTATCTCTGCAGCGATATCAAGGGCTATTTTCTGAGCTTTCTCACTCATCTGCGCATTCATTATCGGTGCAGGAGAAATTGTCATTGTGCAGATTCCATCACTTTGAATTGTTTGTGTTGGAACCCAAGAAGTTGCTTGAGAGTGTGGTGAGCGAGCAACCATAACTGCAATCTCATAATCAAATTCAATTAATTCTTCAATCAAAAGCTTGGGTGAATTTTTCAACAAGTCAGATAGTTCCTGGGGAGAATTTACTTTCCATACTCCGCGTCCGTCATATCCCCCAGAAATGGATTTCGCAATTACGGGATATGTTTCAACTTCACTGCTTGAAGTAACAACTACGTTCTTTGGCCCGCTGAAGTGTGAAAGTTTTTTCCGCATTGCTTGTTTGTCTTGCGAGAATTCAAAAGATTCAGAGCTTGGGCGAACTGTGACTCCAGCAACTTCGAGAGCCTTGATGATGCTCAATGGGATTAGCTCGTGTTCAAAAGTCACAACATCGCATAATTCTGCAAATTTTTTGACTGCATCGATATCGGTGTAATCACCGATTACGCACTGCGTAATTTGAGCTGCGCTATCGGTTGCACTTGATGCAAATGGAATCAACTTAACTCCAAGTGCAGTGGCTGGAGCAATCATCATGCGTGCTAGTTGGCCAGCACCAATTACGCCGACGACTGGGAATTCCGATTTCACAGCAGTTATCTTAGATGAAGTACGTCTGCCGAATTAACAAGGGTTCCATTTTCAAGTTTCAACTCTCCTAGTGAAGTAACTCCAACAGCAATCGCATCCATAGGTGGATGGTTAGGCAGAACTATCTGTATTTGACGGTGAAGTGAAGAACACGCCCTCTCATAATCGTGGATAAATGGTGCGCTTCCTTGAAGATTCCAAAGTGTGAATTTCTCTTCAAAAATTTGCAGAATTTTTTTTACAATATTACTTCGATCTAACTCTGTAAAATTCTCAAGAAATAAGGATGTTGCTGTTTCTACCGGAAGCTCATCAGAACGCATCGAAACATTGATGCCAATTCCAATTATTACCCCGTATTCGGTTGCTTGACATAAAAGTCCAGCAATCTTTCTCTCTTTAATCAAAAGATCATTGGGCCATTTAACGGTGATGACTGCATTGCTATCTAAAGACTGCAGAGCTTCTTTTACACCTAGTGCTGCAAGTAATGTGAGAAAATTCCATTCTTCACGTGGTCGAGTAATTTTTTTGTAGAGAGAAAATAAAAGAGCTGAGGATGGTGCGGCAATAAATTCTCTATCAAGTCTTCCTTTTCCTGCGCTTTGATAATTTGCAATTAGTACTTCTCCATCAATTGCTGTGTTTGCGCGAATTCTCTCTGCCAAATCAATTTGAGTAGATCCAGTGACATCAACCACGCTTACTCGCCAGTAAGGTAAAAGTTCTGCGTGCAGTTCTGATTCACGTAGCGCCGCACGATGCAATTCATTGCCCACGACTAGTACCGTAGGGGTATGGACCGTGATCTGCATACAACTGCTGGAAAAATTCAGGATCTTCGCCACCGTTTGGATGAAGCTGTACATGCAGGATCTGCCCGAGCAATTGAAAAGCAGCATGCAAAAGGAAAGATGACGGCGCGTGAGCGCATAGAAAAGCTCGTGGATCCAGATTCATTTACTGAGTTAGATGAGTTTGCCCGTCACCGTTCTACAAATTTTGGAATGCAAGAGAACCGTCCCTATGGTGATGGTGTAGTAATCGGTTTCGCAACCGTTGATGGACGTTCCATCGCTCTGTTTTCCCAAGACTTCACTGTTATGGGTGGAAGTCTTGGCGAAGTCTTTGCAGAAAAAATGGTCAAGATTGCAGAGTTTGCTTTAAAAAATGGCATTCCATTAATTGGAATTAGCGATTCAGGTGGTGCGCGCATTCAAGAAGGCGTTGCCTCATTAAGCGGTTACGGGCGCATATTCAGATTAAACACTCGTTCTTCTGGAGTCATTCCACAGATTTCGCTCATTCTTGGACCTTGCGCTGGCGGTGCTGCTTATTCTCCGGCTCTTACAGATTTCACTGTGATGGTCAATGAAACATCTCATATGTTTATTACTGGTCCAGAAGTTATTAAGACTGTAACTGGCGAAGATGTTGGAATGGAAGAACTTGGCGGAGCACACACGCACAACACTCGAAGTGGCAATGCACATTACCTCGCTCAAAATGAAGATGATGCCTTTGATTATGTGAAGGCTCTACTTTCATATTTACCAAGTAACAACATGGATGGCGCTCCACACCTACCCCCAACTGAAACTCTAGATAAGAAATCTTCTGACTTATCACTCGATGCACTTATTCCAGATAGCCCAAATCAGCCATATGACATGAAAAATTTGATCACCGCAATTTTGGATGAAGCAGAGTTCCTTGAAGTTCATGCACTCTTTGCGCCAAATATTGTTGTGGGTTTTGGTCGAATCGAAGGTGAATCTGTTGGAATTATTGCTAATCAACCAAATCAATTAGCAGGTACTCTAGATATAGATTCCAGTGAGAAAGCTGCTCGTTTTGTTCGTTTCTGTGATGCTTTCAATATTCCAATTTTGACTCTCGTGGATGTTCCAGGATTCTTACCTGGAACAGAACAGGAGTGGAACGGAATTATTCGTCGTGGAGCCAAACTTCTGTATGCGTATGCAGAAGCATCTGTTCCAATGGTCACACTAATTACCCGCAAGGCTTATGGCGGTGCTTACATTGTGATGGGCTCTAAATATATCGGAGCAGATATCAACTTGGCGTGGCCAACAGCTGAGATTGCAGTAATGGGAGCACAGGGCGCAGTAAATATCTTGTACCGCAAAGAAATTGGCGAAGCGAAAGATCCTGATAAGGCACGTGCTGAATTGATTTCTGAGTACAACGAAACTCTGGCTAACCCTTACTTGGCTGCAGAACGAGGTTTTATAGATGCGGTAATCGAACCAAATCAAAGTCGTGAATACATAACTAAAGTCCTAAGAACCTTGAAAACTAATAGAGATTCCTTACCGCCCAAGAAACATGGAAATATCCCACTATGACACCTAAATTCACAATTATCAGTGGGGTTCCAAATGAAAGTGAATTGGAGATCCTCAAAGAGGTAGTCAAGCAACATAAGCGTGTTGAAAAAACTCCAACCATTAAGCGCAGCAACTGGGCCCAACCAATTATGCGCGCTCCAATGCCTCAGGCAATCAAGTTTGGTGCAGGTAGAAATATCTAAATGCGATTGATATTAGCCT
>JAPOHK010000013.1 GCA_029979485.1 Candidatus Planktophila limnetica | reverse complement strand
TTATACAAACGCCCCGCGCGATAACTTGAACGAACAAGTGGGCCACTCATTACGCCGAGGAAACCAACTTCCTTTGCTTCTGTTGCAAGTTCTACGAACTCTTCTGGCTTAACCCAGCGTTCTACCGGATGGTGACGATTAGTTGGTCTTAGATATTGGGTAATGGTGATGAGGTCGCAACCAGCGCCACGAAGATCAATGAGAGCCTGTGAAATTTCATCACGTGTTTCTCCGAGACCCAAAATCAGATTTGATTTAGTAATTAAACCAAAGTCTCTAGCCATCGTGATCACTCGAAGCGACTTTTCGTAAGTAAACGCGGGCCTAATACTCTTAAAGATACGAGTAACAGTCTCTAGATTGTGAGCAAAAACTTCAGGACGAGTTTCGAAGATTTGATTTAGTAAATCGGAATTCGCGTGGAAGTCTGGGGCAAGCATCTCAACGCCACACCCTGGGTTTAACTCATGCACTTTTCGAATTGTTTCGGCGTAGAGCCAAGCGCCTTCATCTTTTAAGTCATCACGCGTTACACCAGTGATTGTCGCGTACCTCAAACCCATGGCTTTAACAGATTCAGCAACCTTGCGCGGTTCTTCACGATCAATTGGATCAGGTTTACCAGTATCGATATTACAAAAATCGCAGCGACGTGTGCATGTTTCTCCACCGATGAGGAAAGTTGCTTCCTTATCTTCCCAGCACTCAAAAATATTTGGGCAAGCCGCTTCTTGGCAGACCGTGTGAAGACCTTCAGACTTAACGAGCGAGCGAAGTCGGGTGTATTCCGGACCCATGTTGGCGCGCGTTTTAATCCATTCAGGTTTGCGTTCAATTGGAGTCAGCGCATTGCGAGCTTCAATTCGAATCATCTTGCGACCATCAGGTGCGATTGTCATGCGCTCACCTTAGCCAATGTAGAAACAATATTCCGCTCCAGAATAGGCAGCACTTCTTGCGCAGTTATTTCACGCTTTAATTCCTGAGCCATCGAAGTAACTTCTGCATCCGCAATCCCGCAAGGAATAATCTGTGAGTAAGCGCTGAGATCTGGATTTACGTTAAGAGCGAATCCATGCATAGTCGTTGCTTTAGCAACTCGAATTCCGATAGCAGCGATTTTTTTAGGTCCGTTCTCATCACACGTCCAAACACCTGAACGAGCTTTTATTCGTTGCACATGTAAACCAAATTCGTTGCAGGTATCTATTAATGCACTTTCAATCTCACGGACAAAACCAACTAATTCGGTTGGTTTTGCTAATCGCAGAATCGGATAACCAACAATCTGACCAGGACCATGCCATGTAATTTTTCCGCCACGATCTACATCAATAACTGGTGTTCCATCTTGTGGGCGTTCTTCTTCAAGAGTTCTTTTTCCTGCTGTAAATACTGATGGATGTTCTACAAAAAGCAGTGTGTTTGGCAATGCGCCCGAACTCACTTTCTCATGCGTGAGGCGTTGAATGCGCAGTGCATCGTTGTAATCGAGTTGATTCAGGTTCTTCACCACCATTTTGTGGTCATGAATTGCGGGGTCAAGAGTCGTAGTGGCTGCCACACACTTAGCCTAAAGGTAGGCTTGCCCAGTCGCGAATCCTCGCCTGAATACGTATGAAAGGTTCCAACTTCCGTGTCATCTAGCACCGCTGTGAAATCACGTAAACCCTTTGCTCTAGCAATGCTCGTAGTGCTTATCTGGTTTTTGATAACCGGAGTATTTGGTCCGCTTTTTGGAAAACTTACATCTGTCCAAGAAAATAACAACTCATCTTTCTTACCGAAGGGTGCTGAAGCGACTCAAGCCTCTGAATTAATTCAAACTTTTTCCGGTAAGGATTCATTTAATTTTCCGGCGTTGGTCTTATTTGATGGAGGGGCCACTCCCGAAAAACTCCAAGCGATTAATTCCCACCTCGACGCCGTAGGCGAGCTATCACTTGCCGGCACAAGCGCCAAAATTTCAGATTACCTCGCACCAGGACAGAAGATTTCAGCTTTTCCTTCTGAGGATGGACAAGCAATTCTTGCCAACGTGCCTCTTGATGGAAATGCAATTTCAAAAATTCTGCCTAATGATGAACCCGTTCTTCCAGCGATTGTAGAAGCGCTTCGCGAGGATCTGGGCCCATTAGCAAAAGCGAATGGCCTCACTTCGTATGTAACCGGACCTGGTGGATTACTTGGCGACTTATTCGGCGCCTTCGGTTCAATTGACTCAACTCTTTTATTAACCACACTGGGCGTTGTTGCACTGATTTTGATTGTTGTTTACCGCTCACCAATTCTATGGATTATTCCTTTGCTTTCGGCGCTCTTTGCTTTATCAACGGCTGGAGGAATTGTTTACCTTCTTGCAAAAAATAACATTATTGATGTTGATGGACAATCGCAAGGAATTCTTTCGGTATTAGTAATTGGTGCCGCAACCGATTATGCACTGCTACTTATCGCAAGGTATAGAGAAGAGCTTCATCTTCACGAAAGTAGATTTGATGCAATGCGCGCTGCATACAAAGGCGTGTGGGAACCAATTCTCGCTTCAGGTTCTACGGTTGCAATTTCGCTTCTCGTACTTTTGTTTAGTCAATTAACAAACACCGCCGGTCTTGGACCAATCGGAGCAATTGGAATTGTGTGTTCTGTCATCACGATTCTGACGCTCCTGCCTGCTCTTCTTTTGGTTTTCGGTCGTTGGATATTTTGGCCTCGCCGTCCAAAATTCGATGGCGATGACCACGTTCTTTCGGGCGTGTGGTCAAAGGTAGGAAACGGAATCGGTCGCAATCCACGCAAGGCGTGGGTTATTACGGGCATTGTTTTGTTGGCTCTTGCCTTTACTTCGCCAACGCTAAAAGCAGATGGCATTGGAACAGTTGATACTTTCACTACAAATCCAGAGTCAGTTGTTGGTCAAAAATTACTGCTTAAGCACTTTCCAGGCGGAGAAGGCGATCCGACTCAAATTGTTGTTAGTGTCGATAAATTAGATGCTGTTGCGGCGGCTGTTAAGAACGCACCAGGAGTAACTTCTGTCGAGCCTTTGCTTGATGGCTTCGCAATTCCAGGTGGCCCAGTTCCTGAAATAAAAATTGTTAACAACAAAGCAATTTTAAATGTCACCCTTAATAAGGCACCTGACAGTGTTGAGGCAGCAAATGACATTCCGGAGATCCGCACACTGGCTCACAAAGCCGATCCAACTTCGCTGGTTGGTGGAACTAGTGCCGTCTATTTTGATGTTCGTACCGCAAATGATCGAGATAACAAAACAATTATTCCGATTATTTTATTGGTCATCACAATCATTCTTGGTTTACTTTTGCGAAGCATTCTTAGCGCAGCACTGCTACTTGGCACTGTGGTTCTCTCATACTTTGCAACACTCGGTGTATGTGCACTTGTCTTTAATCACGTATTCGGTTTTGCCGGGGGAGACACTTCTTTCCCATTATTCGCCTTTATTTTCTTGGTGGCACTTGGAATCGATTACAACATCTTCTTAATGACAAGAGTTCGAGAAGAATCCATCAAACTTGGAACACGTCAAGGAGTTATTAAGGGTTTAACTGTTACTGGCGCGGTTATCACTTCAGCCGGAATTGTTCTTGCTGCAACATTTGCAGTGCTTGGGCTTATTCCTCTTGTGCCATTGGCGCAATTAGGATTTGCCGTTGCTTTCGGCGTTCTACTTGACACAATTATTGTTCGCTCAATTTTGGTTCCAGCTTTGGTACACGAAATTGGACCAAAAATTTGGTGGCCTTCTAGCCTCAAGAAGTAGAACACATGAAACTTCGAGTCGGCATTGCAGGCTATGGATTAGCCGGCCGGGGTTTTCATGCTCCTATTTTGTCAGCAACAAATTTTGAAGTCACTGCCGTACTTACAAATAACGAAGTCAGAAAACGCCATGCAAAGGAAGATTTTCCAGCCGCGAAAATACTTTCAACTATTGAAGATTTATGCGCTCAAGATTTAGATCTTGTAGTTATTGCATCCGGAAACCAAGTGCATTTGTCCCAGGCGCTTGCCGCAATTAAGGCGGGAATTCCAACCGTTGTTGATAAACCTATGGGAATAAACGTTGCGCAAACTCAGGAGATATTAAACGCTTCCATGAGTGCAGGTGTTCCTGTCACAACTTATTTCAATCGTAAATGGGATAGTGACACACTAACTCTCAAGCGAGTGATTCGTGACGGTCATATCGGAAGAATTATTCGAATGGACTCACGTTTTGAAAGATTTAGGCCAAAGTTAAATCCACAATCTTGGCGAGAGAATAATTTGCCGCAAGATGGTGGGGGATTGTTATTGGATTTGGCTCCACACTTGATTTCAACTGCAATCGACTGCTTTGGTCGCGCCGAATTGAAGTCAGCTTCCATCAGAAGTGTTCGCGGTGGCGCAGATGACGATTGTGTTTTGGTCTTAATTCACGATTCCGGAGTCGAATCAATTCTCTCTGCAAGCGCCGTCGTTGGCTCTCCTGGACCTCGACTTCGAGTGATCGGGAGTGAAGGCGCATTTGTTGTTAACGATCTTGATCCTCAAGAAGCGCTGTTGAGAGCCGGTAAAGCGCCAAAGGATGGCGCTTGGGAAGAAAACACATCTTCCACGGCATTTATTCACAGGGGCGAAACTGTTGAAGAGTTCAAATCTGACCCAGGAAATTACTCTCATTTTTACTCTTTAGTTCATGATGCCATTGTTCATAAAACACCGATGCCTATTGGTTCGGAAGAAATTCTAAATGTTGCACAAATAATTGACCAAGCTCGAAAGATTAATTCGCATGGTTAAGAAAGTCGTGGTTATCGGCGCTGGATTGGCTGGACTCAGCGCAGCTATAACTTTAGAGAACGAAGGCGTTTCCGTCACAGTACTTGAAAGTTCAGATCGCCCCGGCGGTCGGGTGAGCAGTGATGTTATTGACGGATTTATCTGCGATCGTGGATTTCAATTAATTAATGCCAATTATCCTGAGATCAAACGTCTTGGATTAATCAAAGACATCAATTTCATTTCGGCGTCTTCAGTTATCGAAGTTGCAAGAGATGAAAGACGAATTCGCATTGGAGATCCTCGTTCGGCATTACTCTCAGCATTTAACTCAGAAACTGGTTCAATTCTCGAAAAGTTTGGATTAATTAAGTATCTTCTTTTCCGCAAACCAGCGGCGAGCGTTGGGCAAGAGCTTAAAAACAATGGTTTAGGTAAAACTTATGAGCGAGTACTTAGACCATTCTTGACCGGAGTTTTCTTAGCTGATCCATTACTTGTCAGTGCTGAGTATGGGCGAACGGCAATCAAGCATTTTGTTAGTGGAAATTCAGGATTGCCAGTTGGAGGCGTCAAAGTTTTTTCCGAAGCACTTGCTTCTCGTGTGAGTGACATTAGCTATGGGGTTCAAGTGAATTCTGTAAAGAAAAATACGGTTAAGACCTCCAAAGGCAATTTTGAAGCCGACGCAATTATTGTTGCAACCGATGCGACGACCGCGGCTCAATTGTTAGATCTAACAGAAGTTCCCCAATTAGTTGGTTGTACAACCTGGTATCACTCAACTAAAGAGAGCCCTACAACAAGTAAATCTCTGATCGTTGATAGCCAAAATCGCGGTCCAGTTGTAAATACGATGGTCATTTCAAACATGATGCCTGACTATGCACCAGTAGGCAAGAACTTAATTTCAAGTACGAGCATTATTCCAACAACAGAATCCGAAGTGCGTAGGCATTTATCAGTGATGTATGGAACTGATACACGCAATTGGAAGTTGGTGGCTAAGTATGAAATACCTAGCGCCTTGCCGCTATCTGGTTTAGAAACGAAACTTGCATCGGGTGCGCACGTGAAAGATTCGATCTTTATCGCAGGTGATTACAAGAGTGCACCATCACAAAATGGTGCCTTGCTTTCAGGGCGCTTGGCAGCTCTCTCAGTTTTAGTCGACTAACGCTGCAAGTGCTGGAGCAATATGTGGATACTCAAAGACAAAACCTGCATCTAAAAGAGCTTGTGGCATAACTTTTTTAGAACCCAGAATCTCATTTGAGAAGCCACCTAAGACGATTTTTAGAGCGATTGCTGGTGCTGGAAAAAGAGCTGGACGGTGAAGTGCTCTAGCTAATCCTGCTGTAAATTCCTGATTTGTAACCGGATTTGGTGAAGTTAAATTAATTGGGCCTTCAATTTTGCTTTCTAAAGCAAAAACAATTGCGCGAATTTGATCATGAAGTGTAATCCACGACCACCATTGCTTTCCGCTTCCTAATTTTCCGCCTAAACCGAAACGAAACAATGGAAGCATTCGACCAAGTGCACCACCAGTTGGATCTAGAACCAAACCTGTACGCAGTTTCACAGTTCTGACACCTTGAACTAAATCAGCGGCAGCTTCCCATTCGCGACAGACAGCGGCTAGAAAGTCTTCTCCCGCTCGATCCGATTCGGTAACTGCTCGGTTACCAGTTTCGCCGTACCAACCAATTGCACTCGCACTAACAAATACAGAGGGTTTAACGGTGTTAACAGCATTTGCAATTGTTGTTGTGCCAAGAAGACGAGAATTGAGAATTTCGCCTTTGTACTTTTTTGTCCAGCGTTTATCTCCAACACCAGCTCCAGCTAAGTGAATAATGGCATCTACTCCAGCCAAAGCTTCAAGATCTACTGTTCCTGCTTGTGGATCCCAAGTAATTTCTTCTGCAGAACGACTAGGTCTGCGAACTAATCTTTGTACTGTGTAACCCTCAGATTTAAGGTGTCCAACTAGTGCGTTTCCAATAAGGCCTGTGGAGCCAGTAATCGCAACTCGTTGCATTGGTGGCATTAGAGACCAAGATCCGATTCAAAACCACCGTGTTCTAAACGCTCCTTGAGTGTTACCAAGAATCGCGCAGCATCTGCGCCATCCACAACTCGGTGATCATAAGAAAGACCTAGATAAACCATGGAACGAATGGCAATAGTTTCTCCGCCATCTTCACCACGAACGACCATTGGTCGCTTTACAACTGCACCTAAACCAAGAATCGCAACCTGTGGTTGATTTATGATTGGAGTATCAAATAAAGCACCGCGGCTTCCGGTGTTCGTAATGGTAAATGTTCCTCCGCCTAGTTCATCTGGTGAAACTTTGTTATCGCGGGTGCGAGCAGCTAGATCAGAAATCTTGCGTGCGATACCGCCCATATTGAGATCTCCAGCGTTATGAATAACTGGAACAAGCAAACCACGTTCTGTATCAACGGCAATACCGAGATGCTCAGCGCCGTGATAAGTAATTTGATCACCTTCGACTGATGAATTAAGAACTGGATGCACCTTGAGGGCTTCACATACTGCAACAGCAAAGAATGGAAGGAAGGAGAGTTTTACGCCTTCACGTGCTTCGAATGTTGCTTTAGCGCGATCACGTAAACGAGAAATCTTTGTCACATCGACTTCAATGACAGTCGTTAGTTGCGCACTTACTTGGAGGGATTCAACCATGCGCGCAGCTATAACTTTACGCAAACGTGACATGGTCACTGTTGTTCCGCGAAGCGGAGATGCTGTTACTGGCGAAGACTTTGCATTTGTTGGAGAAGGGCTCTGCGCAGCAGGAGCACTGTGAGTTACAACAGGTTTTGCAGCTGCTTGAACATCTTCTTTTCTAATTCGTCCGCCAACGCCACTACCTTGAATTGTCGCAAGATTTACGCCAAGTTCTGCAGCTAATTTTCTAACTATAGGTGTTACGTATGCATCACTTTGTGTAGCCGCGGCTGGCGTAACGGGCGCAACTGGCGCATCGACTGGGGGAGCAGAGACAACAGGTGTTGAAACAACAGGAGCAACGGGCGCTGGAATTATCGGTGCAGCTGGCGCAACAACAGGAGCGGCGGCGACGGCGCCACTTGATGAACCAATTAACGCTAGACGTGCACCAACTGGAACTGTTGAATCAACCGGAACATCGATTGCAAGAAGAGTTCCTGCAACTGGTGAAGGTATCTCTGTATCAACTTTGTCTGTCGAAACTTCAAGGAGTGCTTCATCCATTGCAACAGAGTCGCCAATATTTTTTAACCAACGAGTGACGGTTCCTTCACTCACACTTTCGCCAAGTGCCGGCATGGTGATTACTGTTCCCGAAGAATTTGATGCAGCTGGCACAACCTGCACTACAGGAGCCACTGGCGCTGCTGCAACTGGTGCAGGAGTTGCCGCTGGCGTAGCAGGCGCTGCTGCTCCATCTTCGATAATTGCAAGATCTGCTCCAACTGCAACAGTTTGATCCACTGCAACAACTATTTTTTGGAGTATTCCTGCAACAGGAGAAGGAATTTCTGTGTCAACTTTATCTGTCGAAACTTCAAGAAGTGGTTCATCGACTGCGATGTGATCGCCTTCAGACTTTAACCAACGTGTAACAGTTCCTTCTGTCACGCTCTCACCGAGTGCTGGCATCGTTAATCTAAATGTCATTTGTGTCTCCCTAGATTATCCGTGAGCATGAAGCGGTTTACCAGCAAGTGCCATGTGTGCTTCTCCCATGGCTTCAGAAAGTGTTGGGTGTGCATGAATTAGTGGAGCAACATCGTCGGTGCTTGCTTCCCAATTAAATATTAATTGAGCTTCAGCAAGTAATTCACCTACACGAGAACCAACCATATGAATTCCTAAAACGGGACCATTTTTTTGAGCTACTAGTTTTACCGAACCTGCAGTGCGAAGGATTTGAGCCTTTCCATTTCCAGCAAGGTCATAATTTAACTCAACAACATCAAAGCCGCGCTCTTTCGCAACTGCAGTTGTTAGTCCAACGGATGCAACGTCTGGTTCGGATTACGTTACGAAGGGTGAAACGTCGTAATTGATTGGGCGCGGATTTAGACCGGCGATCTCTTCTGCAACCAGGATGCCTTCACCAAAACCAACGTGCGCCAATTGAAGAGTAGGAATTAAGTCACCAACTGCCCAAATACCAGGAACATTTGTACGGCACTTATCGTCCACTAGAACGTAGCCGCGATCCATGGAAATTCCTTGTTCTTCATATCCCAGATTTGCAGAGACTGGCCCACGACCAACGCTTACCAAAAGAACATCTGCACTAAAAGTTTTTCCATCTTCTAGCGTCACCGTCACTGAATCTCCATTGATTGACGCCGATTGGAAACGCACACCTAGTTCGAAATTGATTCCACGTTTTCTAAAAGCACGTTCTAGCTGCTTGCTAGATGACTCATCTTCGAGTGCAACTAGGTGAGAAAGTCCTTCAATAATTGTTACTTCTGCACCGAAAGATTTCCAAACGGATGCAAACTCGCAGCCAATCACTCCGCCACCTAAAACTATGACGCTCTTAGGCACGTATTCCAACTTTGTTGCGTGATCAGAAGTAATGATTTTCTTTCCATCAATTTCAAGACCTGGCAGAGTTTTTGCGTACGAACCTGTTGCGAGAACGACATTCTTACCGGTGTATTTCTCGCCATTAACTTCAACAGTGTCCTTCGATATTAGTTTTCCGTGTCCTTCAATAAAAGTAATGTTTCGAGACTTAACAAGGCCTTGCAAACCTTTATGTAAACGCGCGATTACGCCATCTTTATAGGAATTAACTGCAGGCATATCCATTGATAGGAATTGCGCATTCACGCCAAAATGACTGGCATCGCGCGCACCATCTGCGATTTCTCCCGAGTGCAATAATGCCTTTGTTGGAATACATCCACGATGAAGACATGTGCCGCCGAGTTTGTCTGCTTCGATCAGTGCTACAGAAAGACCTAGTTGCGCGCTTCGAAGTGCGCACGCATATCCGCCACTTCCACCGCCGAGAATTACTAGATCGAATTGAGCCACTCTCGTAAACCTCCCACAGTCGTAATGCGCACCATCTAGGGCTATTAACGCCCTGGTCCTATCTTGCCAGCCTTCGGGCTAGTTACCGAATTATGGAATTTTCAACCAAGCGCAGAAGTGTGCGCAGTGCCACACCAGTACCACCAACAGGGGTATATCCATGTGGAGCAGATTCGTTATACGCCGGACCTGCGATATCTAGATGAAGCCAAGGAACTTCAGGCTTGATGAAATCTTTTAAAAATAAACCGGCTACCAACATTCCGCCCATTCGTTCACCGATGTTTGCCAAATCAGCAACTGGTGAATCTAATGATGCTCGTAACTCTTGTGGCAGAGGCATCGGCCAAAATGCCTCGCCACTTTCTTGCGAAGCGGCAATAAATCGAGCGCTGAAATCTTCGTTATTCGTCATTACCGCACTTGTGCGAGTACCTAGTGCAACAACTTGTGCACCAGTAAGAGTTGCAACGTCAATAAGACCATCAAGTGATTTTGTTTCTTGAGCCTTAACTAGTGCATCAGCCAAAATCAAACGACCTTCAGCATCAGGATTGAGAACCTCAACTGTTTTGCCGCCATAAATTGTGATGACATCACTCGGACGAGTTGCATTTTCGCTGACCATATTTTCAGCTAGCGGGGCCCACGCGTTAATTGTTACTGGCAACTTGAGAGATGCGATTGCGAGTATCGCACCGCAGACAGCTGCAGCCCCACTCATATCTGATTTCATCGCTTCCATTCCTGCGGCAGGTTTTAGGGCAAGACCACCGGTGTCGAAAGTGATTCCTTTTCCAACAAATGCAAAACTGCGTAGCGATTTTTTAGGCGTGTATTTAATGTGAAGAAGTCGGGGTGGATTAGCAGATCCTTGACCTACTCCAATGATTCCACCATAGCCACCGCTCTTTAACTGCTTTTCGTTCAGAATGCTCACTTTAAGTGCAGATGAAGCACCGCCAACTTCTTTAACTACTGCAGAAATCTTTTTTGTAAATGAATCCGGCGTGAGATGTGAAGGGGGAGTATTAATTAAATCTCGAACCAGATGAGTGAATTTAGCAATTACTTGAGCGCGCTTTAGCGCATTCTTTGCTTCAATTTTTTTGCTGAATTTAGAGTGGATCGCAATTTTCGCAAGCGGCAATTTTCGTTCGGCTTTAGTTGAGCCCCGGAATTCGTCAAAGGCGTACGCACCTAACGCTGCGCCTTCTGCAATTGCAGACACGGATTCAATATTGCTCACGGGTAGTGCGAATGTTGCTTCAGCACTGCCCGCCAGAGCGCGAGCGGCGGCACCGGCTGCACGACGGAGTGTTTCGTGTGAGTACTGTTTTTGAGTTGCTCCCAAGCCCGTAAATACGATCAATTTTGTTCGTGTACCTGGAATCTTGATTACTTCATCATGTTTTCCGGTGGCGCCAAGTTCTTTGAGTTGATTCAACAAAGTTTTGGAATCAATTGCGACGTTTCCAGATTCAATACTTAGCGCCGAATTCTTATCGGCATTGAAAGAGAGTCCAAGTACGAGAACACCATCTGTTACGGCGCCGTCGGTTAGAGTTAGCGAGGACATTGTGCTCCTTAAACCTTCTATGTCACTGGAATCTACAAGGCGCTCAGGTTATCGGTTGTAGCAACTTTTGTAGGTCCGGGAGTAGGTTGTGACTGTGAAAAATTCGCCTCTCCATCAAAAGCACTTGGACCTGCAAGCCAAAATGGCAGATTTTGGCGGTTGGTTAATGCCTATCGAATATCCCACCTCGGGAGTTCTTGCCGAACATACAGCAGTTCGGGAAAAAGTCGGTCTCTTCGATGTTTCGCACTTAGGTAAAGCCAGCGTGAAGGGTCCAGGGGCATTGAATTTTCTTAATTCAATTCTCACCAACGATTTAAACCGAATCTCAGATGGTATGGCGCAATACACGATGCTCTGTAATGACAAGGGCGGCGTGATTGATGATCTCATTGCCTATAGAAATTCATCTGATGATATTTTTCTTGTACCTAATGCATCAAACACATCTTACGTAGTTGAAGTTCTCCAATCCCAAGTAATTCCAGGAATTGAAGTTAAAAACTTGCACAATGAATACGCAGTTCTAGCTCTACAGGGACCTGCAACTGCTGAAGTTTTGAAAACTCTAGGAGTGGAATCTTCGATTGGGTATATGAGTTTTTCACGAGTTTATATCGCACAATGTGAAGTTATTTTGTGCCGCACCGGTTACACGGGAGAATTTGGATTTGAATTACTTCCACGTTGGAATGATGCAGTAAAAGTTTGGGAGGCCCTTGCAACTGCTATTGCAGCTTTTGATGGCTTGGTCTGCGGTTTAGGTGCTAGAGATACATTACGAACTGAAATGGGATATCCACTTCACGGTCACGAACTCTCACTGGAAATTACGCCGGTTCAAGCCAGCGCTTCATGGGCAGTTGGTTGGTCTAAAGAAAAATTCGCGGGAGAAAACGTCCTTCGGGGAGAAAGAAGCAATGGCCCAAGGAGATTTTTGCATGGCCTCAAAGCACTTGATCGCGGAATTCCGCGCGCAGGTATGACTGTTAAAGACTCAGACGGAATTGAAGTGGGAATCGTAACGTCAGGTACGTTTTCACCAACGTTAAAAAATGGAATTGCGTTAGCACTTCTGGATTCTTCAGTCACTCTTGGCACAACTGTTGTCATTGACATTCGCGGCCGCGAATCGCAGGCAGAAGTTGTTACATTGCCTTTCGTGCCATCACACGTGCGTTAGCAAAAAAACAAGAATCTAAAAAGTGTCCCCAGGTTTTACTTGTGGGTGCGGAGTACGTAGTCGACGCATTTGCGTTGAACGTAGCCATCCATAGAGGCCTAGACCCTTTGTTGGGGCATCAGGGAAACGATTTTTAACTTCGCGTTTGATTTTGCGTGAAAGAAAAATTCCATCTACAACTGCGGCTAGTAGCCCTGCATACATCAGCGCTATTC
>JAPOHK010000054.1 GCA_029979485.1 Candidatus Planktophila limnetica | reverse complement strand
GAAATAGAAGTGTTACTTGCGAATTCATTGCAATGGCTTGTGCTTTGCGCGATGAATAATTTGTAAAGAATGTAAATCCACCTTGTGAAATATCTTTTAGCAAAACTGTGCGAGTTGTTATTTCTCCAGAACCATCTGCAGTAGATAAAACCATTGCATTTGCTTCAACAATAATTTCATTTGCTGCAGCTTGCGTCATCCACTCAACAAAAGCTACAAATGGATCTGCAGGCAATTTATCCAGGCCAACTTCGCCGTAGGAGCGACGCATCGCGGAAATCTCGGCTCGGATTCCTTTGTTATTCACGGTTTCGCTCATGGATGTATCTAACGTCACTTTTGCCCGCAGGGCTATCCCAACTTCCGTGGTCGCCAGCATGGCTTGTATGGGGGCAGAATTACCCCCGTAATACCCACTAAAGGAGCGCGTTGTGTCAGATGATTTCAAGCCAGGTCTCGAAGGTGTCATAGCTTTTGAATCTGAAATTGCTGAACCAGATAAAGAGGGCAGTGCGCTTCGTTACCGCGGTGTTGATATTGAAGATCTAGTTGGACGCGTTTCATTTGGAAACGTATGGGGATTACTTGTTGACGATGAATTTAATCCAGGTCTTCCACCAGCAGAAAAATTTCCACTTCCGGTTCACTCAGGTGATGTTCGAGTCGATGTGCAATCAGCAATTGCAATGCTTGCACCAGCTTGGGGATTCAAACCACTTCTAGATATTTCAGATGAAGAGGCCCGTTCAAATCTTGCACGTGCATCAGTTATGGTTCTTTCATATCTCGCACAATCTGCTCGCGGAATTTCAGCAACACCTGTTCCTGAATCAGAAATTGATAAAGCACACACAGTTGTAGAACGAATGATGATTCGTTGGCGCGGAGAACCAGATCCACTACACGTTCGCGCAATTGATGCTTATTTTGTTTCTGCAGCAGAGCATGGAATGAATGCTTCAACATTTACTGCTCGCGTAATTGCATCAACCGGTGCCGATGTTGCAGCTGCACTCTCTGGTGCAATTGGTGCGATGTCAGGTCCGCTACATGGCGGTGCACCTTCACGTGTACTTGGAATGATTGAAGATGTTGAACGCGTTGGCGATGCACGTAAGTACGTTAAGGATTTGATGGACCGCGGCGAACGTCTAATGGGATTTGGTCACCGTGTTTATCGTGCAGAAGATCCACGTGCGCGCACATTGCGTCGCACAGCAAAAGAATTGGGCGCACCTCGTTATGAAGTTGCACTCGAATTAGAAAAGGCTGCACTCGCTGAATTACACGAGCGCCATCCAGAACGAGTTCTAGAAACAAATGTTGAATTCTGGGCTGCAATCGTCCTTGATTTTGCAGAAGTTCCTGGCCCGCTATTTACTTCGATGTTTACTGCAGCTCGCACAGCGGGATGGTCAGCACACATTCTTGAACAAAAGCGCACAGGTCGATTAATTCGTCCATCAGCACGCTACATCGGTAAAGCGCCACGCAAACCAGAAGATGTACAAGGCTGGGATGCAACTGTTCATCAACTACATAATTAACTCACTATGTCGCGCAGCATCATGTGGTTCAGGCGGGACTTACGCCTGATTGATAATCCTGCTTTATTGGCTGCATTAGACAGTGCCGATGAAATTGTTCCTGTATTTATTTTAGATCCAAAATTAATTGAAATTACAGGTGCCAAAGGTTTGGCGTATTTAGCTCAATCACTTCGCAGCCTAGATGAATCACTAGGCAGCAAGTTATCTGTCTGTGAAGGTGATCCAGTTGATGTACTAAAAGATTTAATAAAAAAATATAGTGCAACATCGGTGCACATTTCTGCGGAATACGATGCTTACGCAGTCGCGCGTGATGCACGAGTCGAAGCTGCAGGTATCGAATTAACACGTACTGGTAGCCCATATGCAGTTGCACCTGGTCGAGTTAAGAAACCGAGTGATGCGACAAATTATCGTGTGTACACACCTTTTTATCGCGCATGGCTTGCACACGGTTGGCGTGCAGCTGTTGCAGCACCTAAAACAATTAAAGCCGTTACACCAGATCCGAGTGAGAGAAAATTTCCATCGTGGCAAGCTCCTGAAGGCACAGATATTCCTGTTGCTGGAGAAAAAGCTGCGCACGAAAGATTCAAGAAATTTAAGGCTAAGGCTCTTGATTCATACGATGAAGCGAGAAACTTCGCAGGTATCGATGGAACTAGCAAAATGAGCACGTACTTAACATGGGGAGAAATTCACCCACGAACTTTGCTTACAGGTTTAGGCGAAAGTAAAGCCCATGACACATTTAGAAAAGAAATTGCTTGGCGAGAGTTTTATGCAGATGTTTTGTTCAACTACCCACACACAGATAAAGATTATTACGCACCACAATTTGCGAAAATGCGTTATGACGAACCAGGTAAGAAATTTACTGCGTGGTGCGAGGGTAAAACTGGCTATCCGTTCGTCGATGCTGGCATGCGCCAATTAATAAAGGAAGGTTGGATGCATAACCGCGTGCGAATGGTGGTTGCATCATTTTTAGCCAAAGATTTACATATTGAATGGCAGCACGGTGCACTATTTTTTGAAGAACACCTTGTTGATTTTGATATTGCTTCTAATGCTCACGGATGGCAGTGGACTGCAGGGTGTGGAACGGACGCGTCCCCGTATTACCGAGTCTTTAATCCGATCGAACAAGGCAAACGATTTGATAAAAATGGCGATTACATCCGCAAATATGTTCCCGAGTTAGCTCATCTGAGTGCCGATGAAATCCACGAACCCTGGGATAGCGCCAATGGTTATAAGAATAGTTATCCAAAGAAAATTGTCGAGCACTCATTAGAACGAATTGAATCCCTTGCTCGCTTAGAAGAAATCAAAGTGCGCAACGCCGAGTGATTCTCGTTTTGCTCTATACATCGCAACATCTGCTCTTCTCAGTAAATCATGATCTTCGTTATTTGCCGCAACGCCAATACTTACTCCTAGGTCAATAGATTCTTTACCTATTAAGAATGGATAACTCATAGTCGCACGAAGAGCGAGTGCTATTTCCATGCTCGTCTCATAATTTGCATGCAATAAAACACCAAACTCATCGCCGCCTAATCTGGCAAGAGTTGCATCTGGTGGAAGCGCTCTATGAAAGCGCATTGCGACTTGTTTCAGGATTTCATCACCGACGTCATGTCCAAATGAATCATTAACAGGTTTAAAACCATCGAGATCCATAATCAAAAGTGCACTTTCAGAGTTTCCGATTTCTTCCATCTCGGCAATCAATTTTCTGCGATTAGACAATCCAGTTAATTCATCAGTGCGTGCAAGTGCTCGCTCTGTTCCAAGAGATCGTGCCTGCCGAAGGGCAATAGTCATGCGAATAAAAGCGACGAGTAACGTCAGCAAAGTTGGTAGAAGAATAAATGAAGGGAAATAACCCGGCCTCAAGGTGATTACTCCAAGCAGTGTTGCACTTAGGAAAACGGAGAGCGCGACAAAAACAGGATTTACACCTTCATTAGAAGTTTGTTCACTAGCTTTAAATTGAGTCGACATAACGAGGAGAGCGAGCCCTACTAGCCAACCGTCATCGGAGATTGATCCAAAAACATATTGATTGTTTACGTTCAACCATAAAAAAAGAAAATCTGAAAAGGCAAAGATAAAGATTCCTGAACTGGCAATAGTTGCTCTCTTGGAAACTCTCTGCGTAAGTAGTGTTGAGATCACGCTTGCAACCAAGATTAAATCTCCAACTGGATAAAAAATTGCAAAAAAAGTCATAACCATGTCGCCATTAAGCCGTGGCAAAACTGGACCAACAAAGAGGGCGGTTCCAAGTGAACCTAAACCGAGGGCGATGATTGTTGAATCTAAAATTTCGACGGCAGAGATTTGAGATCTTTGGGAGAGCAATCGTGGCAATGCAATAAAGGCTGCTGGGTAGAAAAGCATGTAGAGAACATTTGAAATCAATTCGATGCGTAAATTAATTGTGTAAAAAGCACTGAGGGAAGAAATAAATGAACCAGCGGTCCATAGTGCAATAGCTAGCGCTAGGAAAGCAACTCCAACGTGATCATTAAAACTTGGGACACCAATAAGTGAAAAAACAAAGAGAAGTGCAATCGCGTTGTAAAGCCACAAATCTAAATACACCTGAGGTGTTGCATGAATAACTCGAGAAATTAGATGGATTGTTAAGAGTAAAAATCCCAGAGTATTGAGAGATAAATACTTACGGAGCACAACAACACCGTAGGAGATTTATGCGCTGATGCGTATAGGGCTACCCCTGTACCTTTATTTCTGGCGTTGGCGAACTCTGACGTTCATTCCTAATTTTCGAACAAGCGGACGAGGTCCAAAACGAGAGACGGTACTTAAGATCAAATACTGCCAACCTGGAACAGATAACACTTTTCCGTTTTGATTCTCTTTCCATGCCTGCAAGACGACGCGGTCGGCACTTAGCCACATAAATTCAGGCAAACCATTCATTCGCATACGTCCACGTTCATGAAACTCAGTACGAGTAAATCCCGGACAGAGGGCTGAAATTTTCACGCCGGTACCGTTCATTTCGGTGTGAAGAGATTCAGAAAGCACAGTGAGATAAGACTTTGAAGCGCTATAAGTTCCCCCAGCAATCCATCCTGCAACTGATGAAACATTAATAATTGATCCGCTGTTTCTCTCTTTCATCTGCGGAATAACCGTGTGCATCAATCGCATTGGAGTACGGACAAGTACATCCAATAATTGTTGCTCTGCATTGATGTCGCTAACTGAGAAAGCTTTATTGATACCAAATCCTGCGTTATTAATTAGCACCTCAATTTGATTCTCACGCAAGTACTTTTTAACTTTCGCACAACCTTCGTCAGTTGCTAAATCTGCCTGAATAATTTCAGTTTGTACCTTAAATTGCGATTCCAAATGTGCAGCACGCTCTTTCATGCGCCCTAGATCTCGAGCGACCAGAACAATATTGAAACCATCGTGAGCTAAGATGCGAGTAAAGCTCTCACCGATACCTGCTGTTGCGCCTGTTACGACGGCCCATTTGCTCATCTGCTCTCCTTAACTAGACTTGCAATTATGGTGCTAGCAGTCGACTTAGGGCAATCAGGTGCGCGTTTTCAATCAGCGGATTCTCAATTCACCAGCAAGCGCGCTAAGCAGGCACATGAATCAACTTTGGATGTGCTCACTGATTTATTCGCCGAAGCACGAGAACACTTCGGAGCATCTTTTCAAAGCGGAGTTGTTGCGCTGAGTATTACAGGTGTTTATGGCGATGTTGGCGATCCAAAACCTTATGGAGTACTTGCTGCAAAATTTTTCGGCGCACATTCAGTTGCAGTTATTGATGATGGTTTAGCAGGTTACTTCGGCGCACTTGGAAACAGCGATGGTGTCGCTTTATCCATTGGAAGTGGCACAGTTGCAATTGCTGGTCGTCGCGGAAGCTATTCGCACACTGATGGGCTCGGACATATTTTTGGCGATCTTGGTGGGGGATTCTGGTTAGGCAAAACCGCTCTAGAACGCGTACTTGCAACGCAAGAAGGCAGAGACGATGCAACATTTTTATCTGAGTTTTTTGAATCTGAGATTAAAACTTATGAATCATTGAAATCTCACACAGATGCCAAAGCGCAGTTGCTCTGCATAAACGCTGCCAAAACTCTGCTTGAAGCAGCTGAAACAAAGAACACAGATGCAATTACTATTCGCGACAAGGGTGCTGAGTATTTAGCAAAGACAATTCGTGCGGCATGGACAAATGTTGGTGGAATGCGCAATGAAGGAATTGCTATTGCGCTACTTGGAAAACTTGCGGAGAACAAAGGCTATGTCGAAGCTATTCGCAGACGTACTTCTTCTTTGTTACCACAAATCACTCTAGTCGAGCCACAGGGAAATCATTTAGATGGTGCAACTTTTATTGCAGAGCATGTGCCAGAAGATATTGAACCTTTACTTCGTTGGTGGCATAAGTAATTCACCAATTGCACCAGCAGGAACAAATGGAGAATGTGGAGCAACTGCATTAATTCTTTTGTACTCACTATTTTGAACTGGGCGTGGATCTAGTTCACCTTTATTTGGCCAAAAAGAAATTGCCCGTTCTGCCTGCGCAGTAATTGTCAGTGATGGATTTACCCCGAGGTTTGCAGTTACTGCAGCACCATCTACAACGTGCATCGTTGGGTAATTCCACACTCGGTGATATGGATCGATTACCCCTTGCGAAATATCTGAACCGATCACGCATCCACCCACAAAGTGAGCCGTAAACGGCGCACCAATTAAGTCACCAAT
>JAPOHK010000049.1 GCA_029979485.1 Candidatus Planktophila limnetica | reverse complement strand
GGCAACGGTACAAAGATGAAACTTGTGGGCAACTTACTTGTTGCTTCACAAATTGTTTCTATCGGTGAAGCCCTAACGCTTGCGAAAAAAGCAGGACTAGATTTAACAAAAGTTTTTGGAGTTGCTGCAGTTGCATACTTTAAAACTCCTATTTACGCCGGCGTTGGGGCTGGTGTCATTAAGGATGATTATGAAGTTAACTTCCCGCTTAAGTTAATGCTCAAGGATGCTCGACTTATTCAAGCATTTGCGAACCGACTTAACTCCCCCGTATCTATTGCGGTAACAACTGAAGAGTTAGCAAAAGAGGGCGTTGACGGTGGCATGGGTGAATTAAACGCTTCGGCAATAGTCAAAGTGATTTCCAACCGAGCAGGAGTTAACCTAAGTGAATAAACGTCTGGAAGGGATGTTTAATCCAAAATCGGGAAAGTGCATCAACATTGCCCTAGATCTTGGAGTTTTCGGTGAGAGATCTTTCGCTAAGGGCATTGAGGACTTAGCTAAGTCGTTGCCGGAGATTATTGCCGGACAACCAGATGCAATCCAATTAAATCCGGGTGGGCTTAAGATTTTTAATTCACTCAACCTAAAAACAGATGTTGCGATTGCTCTTCGTTTAGATGTCACAAACGCCTACGAAGCTCGAGATATTGAATACTCATGGGACACAGCAAACCTTGCAACACTTCGCGATGCATTTGATAAGCAAGTAAAGGTTGTCGTTCTTAACTTGCTGAACATTGATGAAAATTCTCGCTTGCAAGAACAGTGTGTGCAGAACATTCAATTAATCGGCGCTAAGTGCCGTGAAGAAGGAATTCCACTTATGGTGGAGCCACTTGTTATGACCGCGAAATCAGGGACCGGAACAACATCGGTTGGCGATGTAAATAAGATTGCAGCCCTTGTTCGACAAGCAGTAGAACTTGGGGCTGACCTAATTAAGGTCGATCCGACAGTGCCAATGGATGATTTTGGACAGATAGTTGAGATCGCATCCAGAGTTCCTGTTCTAGTACGTGGTGGCGGTTCTGTGCCTCCCCGCGAGTTATTGGAGCGCACTCGCATCGCAATTGATTCAGGCGCATCCGGAGTTGTTTATGGTCGAAATATTGTTCAGCATCCAACTCCAGCCAAATTCATTCAATCTATTCGCGCAATTGTTCATGAGAACGCGTCCGTTGATGAAGCCATGCTCGTTCTAGAGAAATAAGTATGACTATGAGTCAGACAATGAAAGCTGCAGTAATAACAGGAGTTAAGAAGATCGAAATAGTTGATGTTCCGATGCCTGTAATTGGTCCGCGCGATGTTTTGCTCAAAGTTAAATCTGCAGGATTGTGTACATGGGAACAACGCATTTATACCGGCCAAGCAAAATCGGAATACCCGGTTCTTGGTGGCCATGAAAATGCTGGAGAAATTGCTGCTATCGGTGAACTAGTTACAAATGTAAAAGTTGGTGACCGAGTGACAATGGGTTCATCTTCATGCGGAACGTGTCGTGCATGTCTTCGAGGGCAAGATAAAGGTTGCACTGAGCACTTTCTAAACTTCTCACTCAAGGGTGGCTCTTACGGCCCTGGTGGTTTTGCTGAATACAAAATTCATAGAAGTGATGGCGTATTTCCGGTTGGTGATGCACCATGGGATCAGGCTGCACTCGCAGAACCATTGTCATGTGCAATTCATGCGGCACGTCTTTTAGATGCTCGTTTGGGCGATACTGCTGTTGTATTTGGTGCAGGAACAATGGGATTACTTAACTTAATGGTTTTGAAAAAATCTGGACTTCGCGTTGCTGTTGTTGATGTCAATGAAGGACGCCTTGCGAAAGCAACTTCACTCGGTGCAGACGTTGTTTTGAAGGCTGGTCCAGATATTCGCGATCGCGTAAAAGCTGCATTCCTTGGTGGTGTTGATTTTTCAATTGCTGCTTATGGAAGCGAAGAAGTAAATCAAGATGCACTCGATGTGCTCAATAATCGCGGGAAAATATGCCTCTTTGCCTCGGCGCACCCTGTAACACCATTTGCTATCGATCCAAACCTCATGCACAACCGTGAAACTTCTGCTGTTGGCGTTGTAAGTGCTGATCGTCGAGATCACGCCGTAGCAACAGATTTAATTGCTACAAAGCAGATTGATTTATCACCAATTATTGATGCGACATTTCCACTTGTAGAAGCCGCTGCTGCTTTTGAGCGAGCAACATCGACTCCAAGTTATCGAGTGATGCTGCACCCTTAATTTGTTTTAGTAATCCAATTCGTGCAATTTATGCATGGATTCTTTAGTTGATTGATACAAGTTCGTATAAATCTCGCTTAGCGGTGCATAGGTTTCTGCAAGATCTTTATTTGGTTCCACGATGCGTGGTTTACCTTGCCAGACGCGAATCTCTTCTGGACTGGAAACCAAACCGACTGCAACACCGGCTAATAGCGCATCACCATATGAAGCACCAAATGTGAGAGGTGCAACTTCTTGTGGAACTCCAGAAATATCACTGACTGCTTGTAGCCAGACTGCATTTTTTGTTCCACCACCAACAGATTTAATTGCGTGTGGTCGTGCGCCGATTGCAGTAAACAAATCAACGTGTTGTTTAAATCCGTGACCCATTCCTTCGAGAATACTTCTAAACAAGTGACCGCGAGTGTGCGTCAAACTTAATCCGAAGATCATTCCTTTTGCGCGCGGATCCATAACTGGTGTTCGCTCACCACTGAAGTACGGAAGAACAACAACACCTTCGGCGCCCGGTGGTGTTGCTTGCGCTTCCTTAACGAGAACAGAATATGCATTTTCGCCACCAGCTTCTTCAGCTGCTACTAACTCTTTTGCAAAGGTATCTCTAAACCATCGCGTAAGTGATCCACTTGTTGCCATTCCCGCCAACAAACACCATGTGCCTGGGAATAGATATGGACCAGCCCATAATCTTTTTTCACGTGCTTGATCATTATCGGTAACTTGAATCATAAATATTGTTGAGCCGTACATCATCATGAGCTCGCCTGGTTTTGTAACGCTAACGCTGAGAGCTTCTGCGCCGGCATCGATTGTTCCGACAGAAACCGGTGTTCCTACCGCCAAACCAGTTAATTTCGCTGCTGATTCGGTTACGTGACCGGCTAGTTCATGGCTCCACATAAGCTCTGGAAGTTGGTTGATATCCAGAATTTCTTTGCAGTATTTATCGCTCCACTGGTTTTTCCATGGATCATACATTGGAACCATTGTTCCGGCAGAAAAGTGATCAACGACAACGCGAGAAGTTAAGCGAGCAACAATGAATGTTGTTGCATCAACAAACCAACGCGCTTTCTTATAAACCTCTGGCTCATTTTTCTTAATCCAAAGAATTTTCGGACCAGTTGATTGCGAAGAGAGGGTATTTGCAGTTGCATTAAAAATTGTATCTTCGCCATAAATTGCATTGAGTTCGTCAATTTCTTCAACCGCGCGGGTGTCAACACCATACAAAATTCCCATACGTAGTGGATTAAAGTTTTCATCAATTGGTAGAACATCTGGACCAATTGCGCTGACGCCAACACCTTTAATGTCACTTGGTGAAACACCTTCGGTTTCAAGTAATTGTTTGCAGAGATTGCAGAAATCTCCCCACCACGTTAACTCTGGATCGTGTTCTGCCCATCCTGCGCGTGGAAACAAGAGCTTGTGGGGGATGGAAGCTTGTGCAATTACTTTTCCTTGTGGAGTAGTTAAAACACCCTTTGATTCATAGGTGCCGATATCTATTCCGAGAAGTAAGTCTTGTCCCATGGTGCATCCCCTTTGTAAGAGTTAACCTCTGGAGAAATTCTCTTCTGGAGAAAATTTCTCTACTACTCCGATAAGTAATTTCTTTAGCTGCTCTAAATCATCGAGTGAACATACTTCGACACCAGAGTGGGTATATCGAGTTGGCCATGCAACATCTACGCACGCAACGCCTTCGCCTACTAATTGAACGTATGACGCATCTGTTAACAAACCAATAGTTGCGTGACGCTGTAGATCTACTTTTTGAGATTTAGCAGACTCTTCAACGAGTGAGAGTAAGCGTGGATGTGGAATCAAACCATTTAAAGTTCCACGACCGTGGAATGTGTACGTACCAACGACTGGACCAGCGCCAACTTTTACGGCATTTCCGCCATGAATATCTGGAGTATCTGAGGCAGCGACTAAATCGATGCTTATTGCAGCTGTTGGATGAATTTGCTGAGCCGCAACCATTGCGCCACGAAGGTTAAATTCTTCTTGAACAGTACCAACTAAGTGAAGTGTTGCTTTAGGACGATTCTTACCAAAGTGCTGTGCAAGTTCTACGAGTACTGCACATCCACCACGATCATCCAGAGAAGTTGCAGCAACTCTGTTGTTGACGAGTTTTTCAAAACTTGGGCGGTAAAGAATCGGTGTACCAATTTTTACTCCTGCGTCATGAACTTCTTTGGCACTTGTCGCGCCAATATCTACATAACACTCACCGATTGGCTTAACGATGTATTTATCTTCTGGCGGAGTTAGGTGATGTGAAACAAAACCAATTACACCGTTAATTATCTTTCCAGGTGAAGGCTGCAGAATTACATTGGATGCCGCAAGAATTCTCTCTGGAACTCCACCGACTCGTTCGATGCGGATGAAACCATTCTCTTCAACGCCTTTAACAATCATTCCCAGTGAATCGGTGTGGGCAAAGATCATCAAATCAGAGCCTTCGGGGGAGGTTCCTTTAATAGTTGCAATGACATTTCCTAGAACATCTACACGAATTTCGTCAACGTGATCTTTTAAATCGGCTTTGAGCTTCTTAATCATCTCTTCTTCAAAGCCCGCCATTGCAGGAGTGAGGCAGTATTTTTCTAAACGCTCGATAAGTGACATTACGACCTCAATGATTTAGCAATAGATTTATTAACTCTGCGATTTTCTAGTACAACGTTAAGAATCATTACGAAAATCAATACTCCACCTTGTGCTGCAAGATAGAAGAATTGACTAAAACGAAGTGCATTAAATCCTGATGAAACCATCTGCAAAACAACAGTTGCAAGAATTACACCAGTAACTGTTCCAAAACCACCCATTGGATTTACGCCGCCGAGCACAACAATTACGATTGCAAGAAGAATGTAAGAAGAACCAAAGTCAGGGCTAGCAGCTGATGTGCGTGAAGCGATAATCAAACCAGCTAGTGCTGATAGGAAACCAGATGCTAAGTACACCCAAGCAATAACTTTACGGTCGCCCATAACGCTGTATTGCGCCGCTTTGCGGTTAGTTCCAACGAGGAACACCTTCAAACCAAGAGTGGTTCTATTGATCCAAATACCGACTGCGCCAGCAATGATGATCATTAGAACAAATGGTGTTGGAATACCAAAGAATGTTCCATTACCTACGCGCATAAACTGTTCAGGTAAACCAGATACGGAAACTCCATCTGTCATGCCGATTGCAATACCGTTGAAAAGTGTCATTGTTGCAAGCGTTGCAAGAATTGGCGTGACATCGAGTTTTGCGACCAAAATTGAGTTAATGCCACCGGCAATAAGTCCTACAAGAATTCCAAGTGCGCAAGCAATAATGATCCACATTAAGGATTCTGTTCCTGTTGTATCGCTATGACTTGTCATAACCCACGCAGCCACAAGTGCTGCTGCATTAGAAATAGAAACAATTGAAAGATCGATTCCACCGGTAAGCATTGAAAGCATAACTGCGATGCTGAGAATCGCGATTTCTGGAACTTGATATGACATGGACTTAAAGTTATTTGGGGAGAAGAAGATGTTTGGTGACAGGATTGAAAAAATAACAAGTGTTCCAATTGTTATTGCTAACAATTGTGTAATTTTACGATCAGCTAATAGACCGCTGTTTAATTTGCTCCAACGCTCATTCATCATTAAGCCGCCTCATCATTAGTTGAAACACGACGGTTTTTAGCTTTTCGAGTCTCATTGATTGCTTGAACGGTGATACCAATTAATAGCAACGCACCAACGGCAGCTCGTTGCCAAGAACCACTAACTCCCAAAAGAATTAAGTTGTTTTTAATTAAGCTAATAATAATTACACCAAGCACTGTTCCGAATACTGTTCCGTATCCACCCATAATGCTTGCGCCACCAAGAACAACTGCTGCAATGATGTCGAGTTCGGATCCTGCTAAGTCATAAGGATTTGCTTTACGTTGTAGCGATACATACAAGATTCCTGCTAAACCAGAGAGTGCGCCAACCAACATATAAATCTTTGCTTGCGTGCGCTTTACAGAAATACCAAGACGTCGGGTTGCTTCTACGCCACCGCCGAGTGCGTAGACAGAGCGTCCAAACATTGTGCGGCTTAGGAGCAATGAGACAAGAATTGTGATGATTGCAATTGGAATGATTAACACGTGTAAACGTGCCAATGTTCCATTTTCTGGCTGCACTTGCAGTAAATCGGCAGTTGCGAAGTTATCTAGTCCGACTGGAATATCGCTGATAAATGATGAACCGATAAAGGTCAGCATGATGCCGCGGAAAATTCCGGCAGTACCAAGGGTTGCAATCAGCGTCGGAATTCCAAAGCTTGCAATTGCTATCGAGTTAAGCCCACCCAAAACTATTCC
>JAPOHK010000040.1 GCA_029979485.1 Candidatus Planktophila limnetica | reverse complement strand
AGCTGGAGTTTTATTAGGTACGCCAACTCTTCGTCTACGTGGAGATTATCTAGCAATTGTTACTCTCGGATTCGGTGAAATCGTTCGAATCGTTGCAGTAAACATAGAAGCAATCGGTGGTCCACGCGGTATCGCAGGAATTCCAACGCCACCAGATCTATTTAAAGCGAAGTTCACAATTTTGGATCCAAAGCCGTACTACTGGGTTCTTCTCACATTCACACTGTTAGTTATTTGGATGGTACGACGCATGGCTGCTCGTCGACCAGGACGTGCATGGGATGCAATCCGCCAAGATGATGATGTAGCGCAATTGATGGGCGTAAATACATTGAAATACAAAGTGTGGGCATTCGTACTTGGAGCAGCTGTTGCTGGTGCAGGTGGCGTTCTCTACGCATCCCAAATTTTGTCTATCGTTCCAGATCAATTCAACCTAAACGTCTCAATTTTGATTTTGGCATGTGTTGTATTCGGCGGCATCGGAAACCTATGGGGCGTAATCCTTGGTGCAGCCCTTCTTGCATTTACCCCAGAGCGCATTCGTTTCTTGAGCCAACCACGTATTTTGGTATTCGGAATCGCACTAGTTGTGATGATGAATCTACGACCAGATGGAATTTTGCCGAAGAAAAAGCGTGAACACTTTGATCCAAATTGGAAGTCAGTTGAAGAATCTGGTGAAGGGGAGATCAAGTAATGTCTGAAAAATTGCTCGAACTCAAAAATATCACCATGAAATTCGGTGGAGTTACAGCTCTTAGTGAGGTTAATCTCCACGTCAGTAAGGGTGAAATTGCCGCGTTAATCGGTCCAAACGGTGCAGGTAAGACAACAGTCTTTAACGTTGTCACTGGTGTATACAAACCAACTTCAGGCGAAGTTAATTTCAATGGTCAATCAGTTGCTGGCAAGAAGCGCTACCAAGTAACGAAAATGGGAATCGCTCGTACCTTCCAAAACATCCGCCTCTTTGGTGAGAGCACTGCCCTAGAAAATGTTGTTACAGGAGCAGATGTTCACTCTAAATCTGGAGTAGTTGGAGCAATTTTTGGAACGCCGCGTTCGCGCCGTGAGGAAAAAGCGGCTTTAGAACGTGGAATGGAGTTACTTGAGTTCATGGGACTTAAGCACCGTGCGGGACAACTTGGCAAAAACTTGCCATATGGTGATCAACGTCGCCTTGAAATCGCACGTGCACTAGCAACAAATCCACAGTTGCTATTACTTGATGAGCCAGCGGCCGGATTTAATCCAGCAGAAAAAGTTGCTCTGGCTGCAACTATTCGCAAGATTCGAGATGCTGGATACACAGTTCTTCTTATCGAGCACGACATGTCACTGATTATGGATATTTCAGATCGTGTAGCAGTTTTGGACTTCGGTCAAAAGATTGCTGACGATGTGCCAAAGGTTGTTCAAAACGATCCACGTGTTATCGAAGCGTATTTAGGAGCACCTGCTGATGCGTCTTGAAATTAAAGATTTACACGTTCACTACGGCAAGATCGAAGCCATCAAGGGAATCAGCGTTACTGTCAATGAAGGCGAAATTGTTACCCTGATTGGTGCAAATGGCGCGGGCAAAACAACAATGCTTAAGACTATTTCCGGTCTACGCCCAGTATCTAGCGGACAAATTATTTTCAATGGCGAAGATATTTCTAAAATGCCAGCCCATAAGCGCGCTGACCTTGGTTTAGCGCAAGCACCAGAAGGTCGTGGAATCTTCGTAGGTATGAGCGTTTTGGAAAACCTTGAAATGGGTAAGTACAACCGCAAAGATCGCAAATCCGAAATGAGTGAAGATTTAGAAAAAGTATTTCATCTATTCCCGCGCCTGAAAGAACGCATCTCTCAGGTCGGTGGAACGCTTTCAGGTGGAGAGCAACAGATGCTTGCGATTGGTCGAGCTCTCATGGCGCGACCTAAGGTTTTGCTTCTCGATGAACCATCTATGGGTCTAGCTCCACTGATGATTGCTAATATCTTTAACATCATCACTGAAATCAATAAGACTGGAACCACAATTTTGCTCGTAGAACAAAATGCTCAGCAAGCCTTGCAACGTGCACACCGTGCTTACGTTCTAGAAGTCGGCCATGTTGTTAAAGAAGCAAAGGCTTCAGATTTACTCAACGATCCAGCTGTTCGTGCGGCGTATCTCGGAACTGGCGCTCACTAACTCTTCAGTTTTAACGTTCTGCAAGAATCAGACAAGTAATACGAGCTGTGCAGGTCCGTTGACCCTCTTCATTTGTAATCACAATGTCATAGCAGCACATTGTTTTGCCTAGCGAAACTGCTGTTGCAACGCCAGTAACAAATCCTTTAGTTGCAGATTTGTGATGAGTCGCATTGATATCTACACCAACAATTTTACGACTTGGGCCTGCATGTAACTGTGTGCCAATAGAACCTAGACTTTCGGCCAAAACAACATTAGCTCCGCCATGTAACAAGCCAATTGGTTGCGTGTTTCCTTCAACCGGCATGGTTCCGACAAGGCGATGTGGGGAGGCTTCGATAATCTCGATTCCCATTTTCTTATCGAGTGCACCTATGCCACGATCACGAATTGCTTTAAGAAAATCTGCTTGTTCCATGGGTTGAAGTCTAACTTGCCTCATAGGATGCGGACATGACCAAACGCCTGCTTTTAATCGATGGTCACTCCATGGCATATCGAGCATTCTTTGCTCTGCCGGCCGAGAATTTCACAACTGCGGATGGTCAGCATACGAATGCAATTTATGGTTTTGCGACCATGTTGATTTCCTTGATCAAGGAGGAGAAGCCGACCCATATTGCCGTGGCTTTTGATGTTTCTCGAAAAACTTTTCGTACGGACATTTTCCCTGAATATAAAGCCACCCGTTCCAAAACACCTGACGAGTTTCGTTCTCAGATGAGTTATCTTCACGAGCTCGTTAGCGCATTTGGGATTTCGCAATTCGAAATCGAAGGTTATGAAGCTGATGACATTATTGCAACGATTACAAAGCGCGCAGAGAAAGAGAAGTGTGAAGTTCTTATCTGTACAGGCGATAGAGATAGCTTTCAATTGGTAAATAATCAGACAACTATTCTGTATCCAAAGCGCGGTGTAAGTGAGATGTCTCGAATGACACCCGAAGCTGTCTTTACTAAATATGGGTTGACTCCCGAGCAGTATCCAGACTTTGCAGCGCTACGGGGAGACCCAAGTGATAACTTGCCATCAGTACCAGGAGTTGGTGAAAAGACTGCAGCAAAATGGATTGTGGATTTTGGGTCACTAAAGAATCTTCTTTCTAATGTAGATACTTTAGGTGGCAAAGTTGGTCAGTCTTTGCGAGATAACATCGATAACGTGATTCGCAATCGCGAACTTACTCAGCTAATTCACGATGCTCCTATGAATTTTGAAATAGATGAACTTGAATGGATTGGTCCAGATGAGGCTCTCGTAACGCCGCTCTTTGAAAAATTAGAATTTAGAACTCTTAAAGAACGTTTAAATCCGCTATTAAAGAATTCTCCAGAAAAATTCAAAACAAATCCGACCTCTGTCACGCTCTTCGAAACACCATTTGATTCATCGACACTCACGCCTGAAGAAGCAACTACGAGGATTTCCAAGCACACAGGAGAAATTGCTATTGCTTTTGAAGTTGTCGATGAAAAATTGCATCGCTATTGCATAGCATTAAGTAGGCAAGATTCATTTATTGTCCATTCAAGTCAGATGGGTGAATGGGCTACAGATAACAGAATTCCCAAAATCGCACACGATGCTAAATCAGTAGCAAGAAACTATCCGTTAACCAAGATTTCATTTGATACAAATCTTGCTGCTTATCTTCTTAATCCAGGCACTCGAAGTTTAGATTTCACTGACATCATAGAACGATGGGGAGATGGAACACAGATCGATCAAAGTTCTCCTGAAGCAGCGTTACATTCACATGCTCGCCTGTTATTTGCTCTAAGAGATTCTCTGTCAAAAGAACTCAAAGAGCGAGAGCTAGAAAGTTTGTTTTATGAACTCGAGATGCCGATATCAGAGTTATTGGCAATCATGTAGAGCAGGGGCATAGCAGTTGATCGAAAGAAGCTCGAATCTTTGGCTCTGTTTTTCGAAAAAGAGAGTGCTGTTCAAACAAAGATTGCTCATGAAGCTGTTGGTCATGATTTCAATTTAGCTTCGCCCAAGCAGTTACAAGTGGTCTTATTTGACGAACTGAAATTGCCGAAAACCAAGAAGATTAAGACTGGTTATACAACTGATGCGGATGCTCTCAATTGGTTATTTGAGAAATCTAAGCATCCAGTATTGGGTGCGATGTTGCGTGTGCGTGAAACAAAAAAATTAGGCGCACCCGTAGAGGGCTTGCTCACGGAAGCAACAAAAGATAATCGTATTCATACTCATTTTGCTCAGACAGTTGCAGCCACTGGTCGTTTATCATCGGTTGGTCCAAACCTTCAGAATATTCCAGTGCGGACAGAAGAAGGCAGACAGATTCGCGAATGTTTCATTGCCGGTCCTAGTTATGAATCTTTACTAACAGCTGATTACAGTCAGATCGAGATGCGAATAATGGCGCATTTATCAAATGATGCAGCGCTATTAAAAGCGTTTGAATCTGGTGAAGATTTACACGCTAGTGTCGCGGGATTGGTCTTCGGAGTTAAACCAAGTGAAGTAGACCCAGAAATGCGACGCCAGATGAAGGCAATGTACTACGGCTTGGCCTATGGATTAAGCGCCTATGGTTTGGCTGCGCAATTAGATTTATCCGCAAGCGCCGCTCAGGATTTAATGAATAAATACTTTATTCGTTTCGGTGGAATTCGTGACTACTTAAGTGATGTTGTCGAGCAAGCTCGCAAAGTTGGATACACCCAAACGGTTATGGGTCGCAGACGCTATTTACCAGATCTCAGTAGCGATAATCGCCCTCGGCGCGAGGTAGCTGAACGTATGGCATTAAATGCACCTATTCAAGGATCTGCGGCGGATATCATTAAAAAAGCTATGTTAAATGTTGCAACTTTAATGAGTAAAAAGAATTTGAAATCTCAATTGTTGTTACAAGTGCATGATGAATTGATCTTTGAAGTTGCACCCGGGGAAGCAGAAGTACTTACGCAAGTGGTGCGAAAAGGCATGGGAAGCGCTTTTGAATTAAGGGCACCATTAGATGTCAGTATTGGAATCGGTGCTAGCTGGAACGAAGCCGCACACTAATTTGTAGTAGGTAAGTTATCTTTCATAGCTTCAAGGTCTTCTTCTGATGCAGGTATTCGATTAGCTTCCTTCAATCGGGTTCTACCAAGGGTTAAGACGACAAAGCCGATGCCAATGCACAGTGATGTCGTTGCAAGTACAACTCGTGGTGTAAACATTTCTGACAAATACCCACCGAGTGCCGATCCCAACGCCATCAAAGTACCTTCGACACTCCAGAGCCAACCAAGAGCGGCAGTCTGCGAACCTTTTGGCCTTACAGCTTCCATAACTTCCCAATAGAAAACTTGAATAGCGCCACCAACTAAACCAAGTGCAGCTCCAAAAAGTGCCATGGACCAACCTGGATAAGTAAATGCAATAGGAATTGAAACAATAAACCAGAGTAAATAGGTTTTACGCATCGTAGCCAAAGCAGAACGATTTTTGGAGACAAGTCCTGCAATCAAACCACCAATAACATTTGCTACACCCATCGCGCCAAAAATCCATGCAGTTCTTTGTGGTACTCCTTCGAGAGTTGCAAATGCAGGAACTGCAACATCAAATAAACCCCACCCAAATCCGATAAAACACCCTTCAATCATCAGAAGTTGCAATGGTTTTGAACGCCATAAAGCTGCAGCGCCTTTTATCTTCTTCTCGGGTATCCAATTGCGAGAAATAGAACTTAGACCTAAGGAAACTCCGCCGATGAACATCAATGCAGAGGCCGTGTTTAACGCTGAACCCGGATGGGACGAAAGTGCGAGCGATGTAGCAAGTACTGGTCCAATTACACCTGCAAAATTCATTATCGCTGAATCAACTGCATATGCCACTCTTAAATAGTCTGGAGTGACAACATCTTTCCAGAGTGGTCTAACGGAAAGATTTATGGGTGGAGCAGTTATTCCAAGAACGAATGCGGCTACGAGGATGACTTTTTGATCATGCGCCATATTTAATGCAATCAACATAGACGCATACCCAGGAACGAAGATTCGAAGTGGCCACTTCTGACCCCATTTATCCATGATGGATCCACGTATCCCAGCAGTGAGAGCGCCCGCTACAGAATTTATTCCAATAGCTAAACCGGCAATGGCCACTGAATTGGTCTCTTGTTCCGTTTTAAAAAATATTGCCAAACCGATCATTCCATATGCGATTCGAGCTGGGAGAGCAGCCAATATGAGTACCCAGGCATTGGGAAAACGAAGCAACTCTCTATATCTATTCATTTGTGAGGATTCTAACCGTGTACACCATCCTGAAATCGACCTTTTGTACGCGCGGAATTGACCCACGAACACGTAAAACCGTACCCTTAGCGTTCCCTGTCCCTACTACTCATCTATCCCTACGGAGCATTTTGACTACTTCACCAGTAATTGCAGTTAATGACATTGGATCAGCCGCCGATTTTCTAGCCGCAATCGAAGGAACAATTAGAAATTTTAACGATGGAGATCTCGTCGAAGGCACAGTTGTTCAAGTAGATCGCGAAGAAGTACTTGTTGACATTGGTTACAAGACAGAGGGTGTTATCCCTTCCCGCGAATTATCAATCCGTCATGACGCAGACCCAAATGAAATTGTAAAAGTTGGCGACAAGATTGAAGCTTTAGTACTTCAAAAGGAAGATAAAGAAGGCCGTTTAATTCTCTCTAAGAAGCGCGCACAATACGAACGCGCATGGGGAGACATTGAAGGCAAGAAAGAGCGCGACGAAGTTGTTATTGGAACAGTTATTGAAGTTGTTAAGGGTGGACTTATTGTAGACATCGGTCTTCGTGGCTTCCTTCCAGCATCTCTCGTTGAAATGCGCCGCGTACGCGATCTAACTCCTTACATTGGAAAGCAGGTTGAAGCTCGTATCATCGAATTAGATAAGAATCGCAACAACGTTGTTCTTTCACGTCGTGCATTCCTAGAACAAACTCAATCTGAATCTCGCACAACATTCCTTAACCAACTCCAAAAGGGTCAGGTTCGTACCGGAGTTGTTTCATCAATCGTAAACTTTGGAGCTTTCGTAGACCTTGGTGGCGTAGATGGCTTGGTTCACGTTTCTGAACTTTCATGGAAGCACATCGATCACCCAGGTGAAGTTGTTGAAGTAGGCGATGAAGTAACTGTTGAAGTTCTAGAAGTAGATTTCGAGCGCGAACGCGTTTCACTATCTCTGAAGGCAACACAAGAAGATCCTTGGCAAGCATTTGCTCGGACACACACAATTAACCAAGTTGTTCCAGGTGTTGTTACCAAACTAGTTCCATTCGGTGCATTTATTCGTGTACACGAAGGCATCGAAGTACTTGTTCACATCTCTGAATTAGCAGAGCGCCACATAGAAATTCCTGAGCAGGTTGTTCAAGTAGATGACGAACTCTTTGTAAAGATTATTGATATCGATT
>JAPOHK010000086.1 GCA_029979485.1 Candidatus Planktophila limnetica | reverse complement strand
CGGTTAACGAGTTCACCGACAGTGTGAATACCTTCACGCTTTAAGCAGTTGTAAGAACGAACTGTGAGATCAAGATCTTCGATTGGAAGAGCAAGGTCAGCAGCAAGAGCAGCATCCATAACAGATGGCCCCATTTCGATTCCTTCTGCATCAACGTTTAATTCGCGAGCAAGACCAAAGAGTTCAACAAGTGTCTTTCCAGCTGATGCAACAGCATCACGTGGCTTCATTGATGGCTTTGTTTCTACATCAACAACAAGACGATCGAAGTCTGTGCGCTGTTCAACGCGAGTTGCTTCTACCTTGTATGTAACTTTTAGTACTGGTGAATAAATTGAGTCAACAGGAATGCGACCAATTTCAGCTCCAGCTTGCTTGTTTTGGACAGCAGTTACGTAACCACGACCGCGCTCTACAGTGAGTTCGATTTCGAGGTTAGCTTTTCCATTAAGAGTGGCAAGATGTAGCTCTGGATTGTGAACTGCAACGCCTGTTGGCACCGCAATATCTGCTCCAGTAACTGATCCCGCACCAGATTTGCGAATGTAAAGAATGCTTGGCTCATCGTTATCTGATGAAAGAACCAAATTCTTAATATTCAAAACAATATCTGTGAGGTCTTCTTTTACACCTTCAAGAGTTGTGAACTCGTGGAGTGCTCCAGCAACGCGAATGCTTGTCACTGCTGCACCTGGAATTGATGAAAGCAATGTACGGCGCATGCTGTTGCCGAGGGTGTAACCAAAACCTGGTTCTAACGGTTCAATAATGAATCGTGAACGGTTTTCTGATACTACTTCTTCACTGAGGGTGGGACGTTGTGCAATTAGCACTGTTGCTCCTCTTTCTTCTCTCGGAGAACCTCTATTTGATCTCCTGTTTGGAACTGCGGTCGTGCGGGTGTTTAACAACCAAGTGGTCGTTAAACTTTCAAAAATTACTTGGAATAAAGTTCGACGATTAACTGCTCTTGAATTTGAGTGTCGATTACTGCGCGTGCAGGAACTGAGTGAATGATGATGCGCATTTGCGAACCAACAACCTCCATCCATGCTGGAACAGCTTTCTCACCAAGTTCAGCACTTGCCACGATAAATGGTGTGAGATCGAGTGACTTAGGAAGAACATCAATGATGTCCATCGCAGAGACGCGATATGAAGGAATATTTACCTTCTTGCCATTAACAAGGAAGTGTCCGTGACGAACTAGTTGACGTGCCATGTCGCGGCTCTTTGCAAAGCCTGCGCGGAAGACGACGTTATCTAGACGAGTTTCAAGAAGTACAAGAAGGTTTTCACCAGTCTTGCCTTGCTTACGGTTTGCTTCTTCGTAATATCCACGGAATTGCTTTTCAAGAACACCGTAAATACGTGCGCACTTTTGCTTTTCGCGCATCTGTAATAGGTACTCAGATTCCTTGGCACGGCCACGACCATGTTGTCCTGGTGGATATGGACGAGATTAGATTGGACATTTTGGTCCATCGCACTTAGATCCCTTAAGGAATAGTTTTACTTTTTCGCGACGGCAACGCTTGCAGTCTGCTCCGGTATAACGAGCCATTTTCTATTCCTCCTTAAACTCGACGTGGTTTGGTTGGGCGGCAGCCATTGTGTGGAGCAGGTGTTACATCGGAGATGGCACCAACTTCCAAACCAGCTGCTTGCAATGAACGGATAGCTGTTTCGCGTCCTGAACCAGGACCCTTAACAAAAACATCAACTTTCTTAAGTCCATGCTCTTGCGCGCGACGAGCTGCTGCTTCTGCAGCAAGCTGGGCTGCGAATGGAGTGGACTTACGGGAACCTTTGAAACCAACTTGGCCAGATGAAGCCCAAGAGATAACAGCGCCTGTTGTGTCAGTAATAGAGATGATCGTGTTATTGAAAGTGCTCTTAATGTAGGCATTTCCAACAGCAACGTTCTTCTTTTCTTTCTTGCGCATTTTGACTTTGCCCTTTACAGGAGCAGCAGTCTTTGCTTTAGGAGCGGCCATTACTTAGTCACCTTCTTCTTACCTGCAATTGCTTTACGTGGACCCTTACGAGTACGTGCATTTGTATGTGTGCGCTGACCACGAACAGGAAGTCCCTTGCGGTGACGAATGCCTTGGTAGCTTTGAATTTCAACTTTGCGACGGATGTCACCGGAGATTTCACGGCGAAGGTCGCCTTCAATCTTGTAATTTGCCTCAATGTATTCGCGAAGCTTTGCAAGCTCAGGTTCTTGAAGATCCTTTACGCGAGTATCAGGACTGATACCAGTTGCGGCTAATGTTTTTTGAGAACGGGTTAAACCCATTCCGAAGATATAGGTAAGTGCAACCTCAACGCGCTTTTCGCGCGGAAGATCGACACCAACAAGACGTGCCATGTGTTTGCCATTTCTTTAATCCGGAAGGTCCTCCGCCATGCTGTTCTCTGGCCTACCGGTCCAGAGGTCTTTTGTTAATTAACTTTTAATTAATTAACAAAAGTCGCATAGCGCGTTTGTTCGCTTAAGGGATTTATCCCTGACGTTGTTTGTGTCGCAAGTTTTCGCAGATAACCATGACACGACCTTTGCGTCGAATGACTTTGCACTTATCGCAAATCTTCTTAACGCTTGGTTGTACCTTCATTATTACTGCTCCTAATTACTTGTGACGGAAAACAATTCGACCTCGGGTGAGGTCATATGGACTTAATTCAACGATGACACGATCACCAGGCAAAATACGAATGTAGTTCTTTCGCATTTTTCCGCTGATGTGCCCAAGAATTTTGTGCCCATTCGTTAGCTCCACGCGAAACATCGCGTTAGGTAGCGCTTCAGCAACAGTGCCTTCGATTTCGATTGCACCATCTTTACTAGCCAAGCGCGTACCTACTTCTCTATTTGTGCATGGAGTGCGAAGGTGCAGTCTAAAGGGAGTGCCCCTCCAAAAGGAAATCCGGGGTTATACCCCTACTTTGGCCAGATTTCTCGCTATCCACACGTAGATTTTTCGAGATTTTTAGGGCAAATCAGCCTTGGTGGGCTTAGGAGAGCAGTCCGCTGACTTCTACTCCAAGGCTGGCCAACTTGGCCCGGCCGCCATCGATGGCTGTTAAAACAAAAGGTTTTCCATCGGGTGCGATCGCGTAAGTATTTTCAAAGTGTGCGCCACGAGAATTATCTTGGGAAACAACAGTCCACTCATCTGCAAGTACGCGAGTCTTTGCAGTACCGCGAGTAATCATTGGCTCAATTGCAAGTGCGAAACCAGGAACTATCTCAGGACCATTTCCTGCCTTACCAAAGTTGAGCACGTGTGGTTCTTGGTGCATTTCTGTACCAATTCCATGACCACCGTATTCTTGCAAAATTCCATATCGACCTTGAGAGTTAATGTATTGCTCAATTGCATAACCAATGTCGCTAAGACGTGCGCCAGATTTTCCTGCAGCTATTCCGCGCCACATAGATTCTTCGCAGACATCGAGCATTTTTTGATCCTCTGGATCAGCTTGACCAACAATTACAGAAAATGCTGCATCTCCATGCCAGCCATCAATAATTGCGCCACAATCAATTGAAACTACATCGCCATCTTCAATTATTCGATCTCCTGGAATTCCGTGCACAATCTCATCATTGAGTGAAATGCAAATTGTCGCTGGATAGCCGTGATATCCCTTGAAGTTAGATGTAGCGCCACCACGCTTAATGTTGGCTGCTGCTATGGCATCTAGTGCATCTGTGCGCATTCCCACTTTGATTGATTCGCGCATTAAATCTAAAGTTTGTCCGACCAATAATCCCGCGCGACGCATGGTTTTTAACTCATCTAGAGTTTTAATCTGAATTGCCATGTGTGTGCTACTTATTTGTTGCCAAGAGCTGCAATTGCACGCTTTGTGATTTCATCGACTGCGCCAGTTGCGCTAATTGTGATGAGAGAACCTTCGGTGCGGTAATAATCAATAATCGGTGCGGTCTGATCGTGATAAACCTTCAGGCGATGAACAATTACTTCTGCGGCATCATCTGCGCGTGATTCAACGCTTCTGCGATTATTTAAACGAGAGATAATTTCTGAATCATCGATTTGAAGTTCAAGAACTGCATCAAGTGGGGTCTTCTTCTCTGTCAAAACAGATGAAAGTACTTGTGCCTGAGCAACATTTCGTGGAAAACCATCTAAGAGAAAGCCGTTAGCAGTATCTGCATGAGTGAGGCGGTCTTTAACCATTTCATTTGTAACTGAATCCGGAACTAACTCGCCCGCATCCATAAACTTTTGCGCCTCAACGCCAAGTGGTGTGCCTGCTTTTAAATTAGCTCGAAAAATATCGCCAGTTGAAATATGTGGAATCGAATAGTGCTCGGAGAGGAATTGTGCCTGCGTACCTTTACCCGCACCTGGTGGTCCGACCAGGACTAAACGCATTAGCGCAAGAACCCCTCGTACGAACGTTGTTGTAATTGGCTTTCAATCTGCTTGGCAGTATCAAGACCAACACCTACAACGATCAAGATCGCTGTTCCACCAAATGGGAAGTTTTGGGTTGCACCAAAGAGAATCAATGCACCGATTGGAATTACTGCAACAAGTGCCAAGTAAAGAGATCCGGGCGCTGTGATGCGTGAGAGTACGTATTGAAGATACTCAGATGTTGGACGGCCCGCACGAATACCGGGTACGAATCCACCGTACTTCTTCATGTT
>JAPOHK010000096.1 GCA_029979485.1 Candidatus Planktophila limnetica | reverse complement strand
AGACCAAGTCCAAAGCACGTCTTGCTCGTTATGAAGAGATGGCAGCCGAGGCTGACAAGATGCGCAAACTCGACTTTGAAGAAATTCAAATTCCACCAGGACCACGCCTTGGAAACGTTGTTGTAGAAGTTGAACACCTATCAAAGGGATTTGGCGATCGTTTACTCATTGACGATCTTTCATTTACCTTGCCTCGTAATGGAATTGTCGGGGTTATCGGACCTAACGGTGCGGGAAAGACAACTCTCTTTAAAACGATTTTAGGTATGGAAACGCCAGATAGCGGTTCTGTGAAAGTTGGCGAAACAGTAAAAATTGCTTACGTCGATCAATCACGTGGTGGAATCGATCCTAAGAAATCACTCTGGGAAGTTGTCTCTGATGGTTTGGATTTCATCAAAGTTGGCCAAGTTGAAATGCCATCTCGTGCATACGTCTCTGCTTTCGGTTTTAAAGGTCCCGATCAACAAAAGCCAGCAGGAGTTTTATCGGGTGGTGAGAGAAACCGTTTAAATCTTGCGCTGACCTTGAAGTTAGGTGGCAATTTATTGCTATTGGATGAACCAACGAATGACTTAGATGTTGAAACACTTGGTTCACTTGAAAATGCGCTTCTCGAATTTCCTGGTTGTGCTGTGGTCATTTCGCACGATCGTTGGTTCTTAGACCGCATTACAACTCACATTTTGGCTTATGAAGGAGATTCAAAGTGGTTCTGGTTTGAAGGAAACTTCGAATCTTACGAAAAGAACAAAATTGATCGACTCGGTGTTGATGCAGCTCGTCCGCACCGTGTTACTTATAGAAAGCTCACACGATAATGCGCCACACTGCCAAAGTTCATGTGCGCTGGGATGATCTAGATGCATTCGGCCATATCAACAATGCGAAATATTTAACGTACGTCCAAGAAGCACGTGCAGATTTCACATGGTTTGCGCGTCAAGCAGCGGGCAAGACTCCTCTGCTTTTTGACATGGTTGTTGCTCGAGCAGAAGTTGATTACATCGAACCTATTTATGACGGTGGCATGGATATCGATTGCCAGATTTGGATCACTCGAATTGGCAATGCTTCATTTGAAATGGAATACGAAATTATTCATAAGGGTGTAATCCGCGCCCGAGTAAAAACCACACAAGTTGCTGTCTCCGTGGAAACAAAGCGCTCTCGCCCACTCACCGATGAAGAACGTGAATTCCTGGCTGAATATCTTGAGGAATCAAAGTAATTGACTAAGAAAAAGTTATTGCACCCTGCTTGGTTTGCAGTGGGCGTAACCTTCGTAACCCTGGCAATTACCGCAGGATTTAGAAGCGCTTCATCAGTTTTGATAATTCCGTTAGAAGAAGCATTTGGCTGGGGCCGCGAACAAGTCTCATTGGCGGTTGCAATCAATGTACTTATCTATGGATTGGTTGCACCATTTGCAGCAGCTTTAATGGAACGTTTCGGAATTCGCCGAGTCGTCATGTCTGCACTCTTTTCTGTCAGCGTTGGAGCTGGGCTAACTATTTTCATGAACGCTCCATGGCAACTTACGGCGCTCTGGGGTTTTGTGGTTGGTGCAAGCACAGGTTCACTCGCGCTGGTTTTTGCTGCAACAGTTGCTAATCGGTGGTTCGTTGAGAAACGTGGACTCGTTATTGGTGCTCTCACAGCGAGTTCTGCAACCGGACAATTAATTTTCTTGCCAGGACTTTCACATATTGCAGAGATGAATGGCTGGAAGAGCGTTTCATTAACAATCACCTGTGTAGCACTCGCGCTGATTCCATTTGTCTGGCTATTTCTAAAAGAACGTCCACAAGATGCAGGAGTTCTTCCTTATGGCGCACCAGCATCTTGGACTCCACCTGCAAAGAATTCGATGGGCGCTGGTGCGCTAGCTATCGATACTCTCAAGCAAGCAAGTAAGAAAAAAGATTTTTGGTATCTATTTGGTTCATTTTTTGTTTGTGGACTTTCTACGAATGGATTAATTGGAACCCACTTTATTCCGGCGGCCCACGATCACGGTATGGGAACAACTACGGCTGCATCGTTGCTGGCGTTGGTAGGAGTTTTTGATTTAGTAGGAACAATTGCATCAGGTTGGCTAACCGATAAGTACGATCCGAGAAAGCTTCTATTCTTTTATTACGGATTCAGAGGATTATCTTTATTGCTCTTGCCATCAATTCTCTTTGCATCAGTTCACCCATCCACTTTGGTCTTTGTAATTTTCTATGGCCTCGATTGGGTTGCAACAGTTCCGCCGACGATCATGCTCTGTCGCACAATCTTGGGACCAGAACGAGCAACCGTCGTGTACGGATGGGTTTTCGTTGCCCATCAAATTGGTGGCGCGATTGCCGCTTTTGGTGCGGCTGTATTACGTGTTCAATTTGGCGACTATGCGATTGCGTTTTATATTAGCGCTGCGATGTGCTTAATTACTTCTTATTTCGTGCTGCAGATTGCCAAAGGTCAGTCACGTGAGGCAATTACTTCATGAGAACAATGTATGACGAAATTGGAAGTGAAGCATTTGAACAATTAGTTTCACATTTTTATGCATTGGTTTCCATCAATCCAGTCATTGCTCCTATGTACCCGAAAGATGATCTACATGGAGCCGCTCTTCGCCTAAAAATGTTTCTAGAACAGTATTGGGGCGGTCCAACAACATATACAGAAGAGCGTGGACATCCGCGACTTCGTATGCGTCATACAGAGTTTCACATTGATACCAAGGCTCGTGATGAGTGGCTTTCGTGCATGAGAGAAGCTGTTGATGATTTAAAGATTCGCGAAGATCTAAAGAGTCAATTGTGGGAATACCTCGAAATGGCAGCTAATGCCATGGTCAATCAACCAGATTGAGAAAGATTTCCAACCTTTAGAATCTCGCCGTTTCGTAAATACCACAAGGTTCCATTTTCATCACGGACCGTTGTTATTCTTAGACCTACCTTTTCGACAGTGCCTTTAACATCTAAAACATCTACTTTGTCACCAACACCGTATTGATCTTCAACCAACATAAATATTCCGGAGAGAATATCGCGCACCAAAGTTTGCGCTCCAAGTCCAAGTGCAACACCGATTACGCCAGCGGAAGCAATGATTGGACCAAGATTAAATCCAAATTCGCCAAGCACCATTGCAATAGCGAGTACCCAAATAATTGCATTTAAAGTGCTGGATAAAACCGTTCCTGTTGTTCGTGCACGTTCTTTTTGTCGTGCAACGGTATTTGTTGGGCCGGGGATCAAATCGGCTGATGCCAAACGAGTCATGGCACGATCAATAGCGCGGCCGCCAAAGTATTGAGTGAAGAGTGCGCCTGCGATAACTAATAAAATGCGCATAGGGGAGCCGCTAAACCACTGCCAGATTTCCTGCAATCTCTCGCTCATGTATCACACTCTAACGAAATTGACATGAAAAATTTGCCTTGAAATGCCCCCTAGTAGGCACCTTTTGGGGCAAGATAAACCAATCGGTGCGAGCCACGTGCGAAAGAATCGGAGTGCAAATGTTGCGGACGTTGGTCCTAAATGCCACCTACGAACCTCTAGGTGTTATTTCAGATCGTCGCGCACTTATTCTCGTTCTCAACTCACGGGCAACAATGGTTGAAGATTCCGGAACTGTTTTGCATTACGCATCTGGAGAAATCGCACTTCCTTCAGTGATTAGATTAAATAAATTTGTTCGAATTCCATATCGCCACTCAGTCCCATTATCGCGCCGTGCGATTTTTGCTCGAGATGGTGGCCGATGTGTTTATTGCGCAGCGCCTGCAACTTCAATTGATCACGTAATTCCACGCAGTCGTGGTGGTGCACATAATTGGGAAAACGTTGTTTCTGCTTGCCATCGATGCAACCACACAAAAGCAGATAAACCACTCAAAGATTTGGGATGGCGTCTGCGCACACTGCCTCGTGAACCGGTTGGAGCTGCATGGAGAATTCTTGGTACAGGTCGTACAGATAAAACGTGGCTGCCATATTTAGAGCCATTTGGCGTTGCAGCAGCCACTGCGTAAACTACGTAATCTTATGAACATGATTAATCAAGAAGATGGAACCATTCCTGGTCCTGCGCTGAGCGCACTTGAAACCATAATTACCTTTGTGGTGGTTCCCACTGTTCTATTTTT
>JAPOHK010000082.1 GCA_029979485.1 Candidatus Planktophila limnetica | reverse complement strand
CTGGGCGGCGTTGTTATCTCAGAGGCAATCTCAAATACATTTAATGATCGAGTATTTCCTGGCGGTCTTACTTATTCAGGACATCCACTTGCATGCGCAACAGCGGTTGCAACTATTGATGTTATGAAAGAAGAAAAAATGCTTGAAAACGCCACCATGATTGGTGAAAAGGTTCTCGGTCCTGGTCTCGCTGAATTAGCAAAGAAGCACAAAGTAATCGGCGATATTCGTGGCGGCGGAGTTTTCTGGGGAATCGATATCGTTACAAGTCGCACAACCCGCAATCCAATTGCTGCATATGGCGGAACAAGTCCTGAAATGAATGAACTCGTTGGCGCGTGTAAAGCTGCAGGATTAATGCCATTTAATAACTTCAACCGAATTCACTTGTGCCCACCTTGCAACATCTCAGTAGAAGATGCCAAGTTGGGTCTAGAGATGCTTGATAAAGCACTTGAATCAGTTGCTAAATATTACAAAGAGTAATTAAACGTTAAAGCGGAACTCAACTACGTCGCCATCTGCCATTACGTAATCTTTACCTTCCATTCGAACTTTGCCCTTTGCTTTTGCTTCGGCAACGGATCCTGCTTCAAGCAGATCATCGAATGAAACAATTTCAGCTTTAATAAATCCTTTTTGGAAATCTGTATGAATCACACCTGCTGCCATTGGTGCGGTGTCACCTTTGTGAATTGTCCATGCACGAGTCTCTTTTGGTCCCGCAGTTAAATACGTTTGTAGACCGAGTGTTTTAAATCCAACGCGTGCAAGCGTTGCAAGTCCAGGTTCTTTTAACCCAATTGATTGCAGCAATTCGAGAGCATCTTCATCGCTTAGTTCTACGAGTTCGGACTCTGTTTTTGCATCAAGAAAAATTGCTTCTGCTGGTGCTACAAGTGCTGCAAGCTTTTTCTTTAACTCTTCATCTCCGAGTTCGGCGGCATCTACGTTAAATACATATAAAAATGGTTTTGCAGTGAGCAAGTGCAACTCTTTGAGTTCTGGTAAATCAATTTTGCTTGACGATAAAGGCTTGCCACTTTGCAAGTGTGCTTCAGCTTCTTTCATTGCATCTAAAACACTCTGACGCTCTTTATTCACTCGAGCTTCTTTTTCGATGCGTGGCAGCGCTTTTTCAAGTGTCTGTAAATCAGCGAGCGCTAATTCAGTGTTAATTGTCTCCATGTCACTTGCTGGATCGATTTTTCCATCGACGTGAACAACATCGCCATCATTAAAGACTCGAATTACTTGGCAGATTGCATCTGTTTCACGAATGTTGGCTAGAAACTTATTTCCAAGTCCCGCACCTTCTGATGCACCTTTAACAATGCCCGCGATATCTACAAATGAAAGTGCAGCGGGAAGGATTTTTTCTGAGCCATAAATCTTTGCTAGTTTTGGTAAGCGATCATCAGGTACACCGACGACACCCACATTTGGTTCGATTGTTGCAAAGGGATAGTTGGCGGCAAGAACATTGTTCTTAGTCAACGCATTAAATAGGGTGGACTTGCCCACATTTGGCAGTCCGACGATTCCGATTGAGAGGCTCACGAGGAGTAGAGCCTACGCGCCTTCGTCAGTGGTTACTGCCACGATATGCCTATGTCAGCGACAGTTACCAGCCTTCTTATTGGCCTTGCCATCGGCATAGCCCTTGGATTTGTAATCGCCACCATTAAATCCCGCGCATCCAACGCCGCATCTGTTGGTGCGCAAGCACAAGTAAAGATGCTCACCGAACAATTAGCTGCTGCGCAAACTCAACAAAATAACAGTGTGCGCCTCGATGAAGTTCTCAGTGATGTAAAAGCGCGCATGAATACCCTAACAACGCAGGCCCAAGAAGCTGAGAACAAAAGATTTGCTGCCGAATCTGCAATTAAAACTCAGATCGAATCAATGCGCGTCGGAAACCAATCTTTACTCGAACAAGCGACAAAACTTGCCGGTGCGCTCTCTAATTCTCAGACGCGCGGCAAATTCGGTGAAACACAATTAGAAATTCTTCTAGAAAGTGCGGGCCTTATCGAAGGTGTTCACTTTGAACGACAAGAGTCTTCGCGCTCAGATTCTGCTGATATTTCTCGTCCCGACATCACTATTGCGATTCCTGGGGGATCTCAGATATTTATCGATTCAAAGTTTCCATTTCATCGCTTCTTAGAAGCCGTGGACATGGAAGATCCAGATGCGCGCGCGGATGCAATGGCGCTACATGCAAAAGATTTACTAAAGCACGTTGACGCACTGGCAAAGCGCGACTATCAAGGAGTCTCAAATTCGCCTGACTTTGTTGTGCTCTTCGCGCCCTTTGAATCGATTCTCTCCGAGTCTCTCAAGGCTGATCCACAACTACTTGAAAAGGCATTTTCAAAGCACGTAACGATTGCTACGCCGACAACTATGTTGGCTCTGCTTCGCACAGTTGGTTACGCATTTAGCCGCAATGACTTGGCTCGTAACGCAACTGAGATTCAAAACTTAGCTGGCGAATTACTCAAGCGAATTGGTTCACTGCACAGCAAGCTTTCTACTTTAGGAGATCGCATAAAGAGCGCAGAACGTGCCTATAACGATGTCATCGCAACGGCTGAAACAACTGTGATGCGCCCAGCACGCAAGATGATTCAACTGGGAGTATCTAGCGGAAGCAATAAGATTGGTGCGTTGCCAGATGTTGATGACGAAGTTCGCGCCATTAAATCTGCGGCCCTTGAAATTGATTACATTGACGCCGAAGAGGACGAAGAAGAAGCATGAGCCAAGATGTCACAAACAGAATCGCAATCTCAGGACCTGGTCTTAAGAAGCAAGGCGTTGTTGTATTACAAACGCTATTTATTGCTCTCTGTACGCTTCTAGAAATCTGGATCCGAAGCGGTGTCGGCATCGTCACAGGATTAGTTCTTTGTATCAGTGTCTTTGCAGGAATTCGTTTCGGCCGCCCGGGCACAAGATATGTAAGCGTAGTAACTCCACCTCTAGCATTTGCGGCAACACTTTTAATCAACGCACTCATCTCTCACGGCATTTCAATTAGCCGAGTTGGGATCGACTTCGTTGCAGGACTTGCAAGCGTTGCGCCTTACTTAATCATCAGCGCTCTCTATGGATGGTTTATGTACTTCAATGAAAAGGCGAAAACGCGTCCATCTCGTAAATCAGCGGCATAAGTAATACATTAATAGCATGCCTAAATTTCTAACTGGTTTAGCACTCGCTCTGGCCTTGAGCTTTGCTCCAATTGCACAAGTACATGCTTATCAACACTCAATTACAATCGTTAATGAAGATGAAGAGCATGAAGGCCATGAAGGTCCTGGCGATCCTGAACATCAAGGAAAAGATAGTGATGACATTCAATTTACTATTTTTGGCGCTGTAATTGTTCTTGGTATTGCTGGCGTAATTATTTACCGCCGATTCAAAAAATAAAGTTAAGGTAGAGGTAACCAGGCAACCATCTCGCCCTCTTCCATAGATTTATCAGCCACAGCAAATCCACTTGAGTGTGCAAGTCCACGTAACATTGCAGAGCCTAAGTACTCACCCATTTCAAACCAACCATCAACAATATTTCCTAAAACTAAGCGCGTGAAACCTTCTGGAACATCAATGTCATCTCCTGTAACAATTTGATTGAGTTCTGCTTCTTTTCGTCCCATTAACGCATCAATAACTGGTTGTCCGAGTGTTAATAAGGCAACGATTGCTGATTGCGGATTTCCAGGTAAACCAACGAGCGGAACACTATTGATGTGCGCTAATAACATTGGATGGCCGGGGCGAACTTTTACGCGATCAACAATTAATTCACCTTTTAACTCCGCAATCGCTGCATGCACGTGATCACGTGGACCATCAGCAGTTCCACCAGTTGTGAAAATAATGTCGCTGCTTTTTGCAGCCTTTGCAAAGGCATCTACAACTAAATTCAATTCATCAGAAATGTATTGGGTTGCGATTACTTCAACACCTAATCTCTTCAACCATCCTGGCAACTGTGGACCCAATGCATCTCGCACCAAGCCATCGTGTGGCAAGCCATCCAAAACTATTTCATCACCAAGCAGAATAATTGTGGCTTTTGGTGCGCGAATCACCTCGAGTGAATCATGTCCGGCTGCTGCCAACAAACCAATAAGACCTGGGTTAAGAATTGTTCCAGCGGATGCAAGGACTTCATCTTTTTTACTTTCAAGACCGGCAGGGCGAATATCTTGTCCGTCTTTTACATCTCCACTTAAAGTTTCGCCATCAACTTTTGCGACTTCCCAGCGAATGATTCCGAAGGTTTTATCAGGAATAACAGCGCCAGTTGCAATCTTTACGGCCGTGCCCTCTTTTAACGAACCCTTCATAGGTGCACCGGCCTTAACTTCACCAACAATTTCCCATGGGCCTTTGCCGCACACTGCATATCCATCCATAGCAGATGTTGGATAAGTTGGAAGTTCAACAAGTGCAAGTGCATCTGTTGCAAGGGTGCGATCAACGCACGAAGATATTAAAACTCTCTCAGAAGGTAACTTTTTCCAAGATTCATACGCCTGGCTTCTGGCTTGTTCCCAGTGAGCTTCTTGAATCATTTATCGCTTGGCCAGCTTTTTGCTAACTTCTCAATCTTTGCTGCAATCTCTTGCGGATTCGCACCTTGGGCAGCAGCAACTCCCATTAAATAAGTTGTAATTGGCGCAGCCTTACGTTCCGTCGCATGCGCCGCATCACGCGCAGCATCCAAGATTGCATCTGTATCAAATGAAACGTTTAAGCCAAGTTCGGCTTG
>JAPOHK010000120.1 GCA_029979485.1 Candidatus Planktophila limnetica | reverse complement strand
GTCAGTCTAGAGGCAGATTCGTGATGTGTTTAACCGGAGATTGTGGCTAGGTCGTTACGAGGGAAATGGGCAATTCGCCTTGGTTTTGCGGAATAATCCCCCACATGTCCAGCACATTGGCAACTCGTCCAAACCGTCCAAATATCGTTGCCGTAGGAACAATTGTCTGGCTTGCCAGTGAATTAATGTTCTTTGCCGCTCTCTTTGCAATGTACTTCACCACGCGTGCTGTGCAAGGTCCAGAGATTTGGAAAGAGAACGTTGAGATGCTCAATATTCCCTTCTCAGCTTTTAACACCACAATTCTTGTCTTATCTTCGGTAACTTGTCAGTTCGGCGTATTCGCTGCAGAACGTTTCCAAAATCTACGTACCGGAAAAATCTGGCAACTATCTAAGTGGGGAATGCGAGAGTGGTTTGCACTTACATTCGCAATGGGTGCGTTCTTTATCGGTGGCCAGATTTATGAATACGCAGAATTGGTTCACGAAGGACTTACAGTTTCTTCATCAGCATATGGATCGGTTTTCTATTTACCAACGGGATTCCATGGACTTCATGTGACGGGTGGCTTGATTGCATTTCTTATCGTGATGATTCGCGTTTCTAAGGCACGTCAATTTGGTCATCGCCAAGCGACAACTGCAATCGTTGTCTCCTACTACTGGCACTTCGTCGATATCGTTTGGATTGCTCTCTTCTCGGCAATCTACTTGGTGCATTAATTATGAAAAATCCATTTGCATTTATTTCAAAATACCGACGTCATAAATTTGCTGGACCCGTTCTATTGCTTGCAGGCTTATCGCTTGCAGGGCTCGGATACTCAGTTGCCCAAGCAGCCTCAAACGAAGTTCAAGTTGTAGCAACTTCCGATAAAGCTTCACTAATTGCAGAAGGAAAAGAAATCTTTGCTCGCGGATGTTCTTCTTGCCATGGTCTAAATGCTGAAGGCGCTGGCGCCGCTCCTTCGCTGATCGGTGTCGGAGCAGCTTCTGTTGATTTCCAAGTGGCTACTGGACGTATGCCTATGGCCGATATGAGCCAACAGGCAATGAGAAAAGAGCCGGTTTACAACGAGGAAGAGACTGCTGCGCTAGCTGCATATGTTGCATCTCTGGCACCGGGACCTGCAGCCGTTACAAATGAAGAGCTTGCATGGGAAAGAAGTGGCGACACTGCTCTTGGTGGCGAATTATTTAGAACTAATTGCGCAATGTGCCATAACTTGGCTGGTCAAGGCGGTGCACTTTCACAAGGTAAATATGCGCCAACTGTTATGGGTGTTGAGGCAAAACATATTTATGAAGCAATGATTACCGGACCTCAAGCGATGCCAGTATTTGCAAATACTGTTCTACCTCATGATGAGAAACTTTCAATCATAAAGTGGATCAAGCATGCAGAGAGTGAACCAGCTCTCGGTGGCGCTGCCCTTGGCAGAGTTGGACCAGTAACAGAAGGTCTCTTTGCTTGGGCATTTGGACTTAGTTTGTTAATCGGCGTTGCAGTATGGCTCACAACAAAGGCTCGATAATGAATAATGAAATAGAGAAATTAGCTGATCCAGGATTACCAGAACATGTTCATCGAAAGGCAGATGTCGATCCGATTGCAGCTCGCAAGGCAGAGCGCCAAGTTGGAATCTTATTTACATTATCGGCGCTAGGAACAATTCTTTTCATATATTCGTATATCTGGATTCCTGAAGATACCTTTATCTTTTTGCCGATAATGGGCAACACAAACGCTCATCAACTCTTCCTCGGTCTTGGACTAGCTATGGCACTCTTCTTTATCGGAATGGGCGCCGTTCATTGGGCAAAGACTTTGATGCCAGATCACGAAGTTGTTGACTATAGAAAAGAGCAGCGCTCTAAAGATGAGGATCGAGCAGCTTTTGTTGCGACTGTTAAAGATGGAGCGGCTCAAGCAGGCCTTGGTAGACGCCCACTAATTAAGAGAACTATGGGGCTCGCTCTCGGCTTAGTCGGCTTATCTCCAATCCTCCTTCTGCGCGATCTTGGCCCACTTCCAGGAAATGAATTAAATGAAACTAATTGGAAGAAAGGCACCAGGTTGGTTACTGATCCTGGTGATCGCCCAATCAAACCATCTGATCTTGAAGTTGGTGGGGTTGCTCAGGTACAGCCTGAATTCCCGGCAGGCAAAGTTCGTCACCTAGATGACATCGCAAAGGATTCAGTCTTACTCATCAGAATTAGACCGGAAGAATTTAATCTTGATCCAGAGCGCCTATCTTGGACTTATGAAGGAATCATCGCCTTCTCCAAAATCTGTTCACATATGGGTTGCGCCGTCGCACTTTATGAACAGACAACTAAACATCTTCTCTGCCCTTGCCATCAATCGACTTTCGATGTCACAAGAGCTGCCAAAGTTATCTTTGGACCAGCTGCAAGACCTCTGCCACAATTAGCCATCACAGTTGATGATGAGGGATATTTAGTTGCACAGGCACCATTTAATGAAGCAGTCGGACCTAGTTTCTGGGAGCGTGATTCCAAATGAGCGCACGTGAACGTCTAGCAGGTGGCGCAGCAAATTTCGTTGACGAGCGAACTGGTGCAGCAAAGTGGATGAAGAAGACTTTAACTAAAGTCTTTCCAGATCACTGGTCCTTTATGTTGGGTGAGATTGTCATGTACTCATTCGTCATCCTGCTACTTTCTGGAACATTCCTGACTTTCTGGTTCGACCCATCTATGAAGGAAGTTGAATATGAAGGTTCTTATGAACCTTTAAATGGAATAAAGATGTCGGCAGCGTACGCATCTACACTTCATATCTCTTTCGATGTTCGCGGCGGACTCTTAATGAGACAGATTCACCACTGGGCCGCACTTATCTTTATGGCGGCCATGGTTGTTCATATGATGCGAGTCTTCTTTACCGGAGCTTTTCGAAAGCCGCGTGAATTGAATTGGATTATCGGCGTAGCTTTACTATCACTTGGAATCGTCGAAGGCTTCCTCGGTTACTCATTGCCAGATGATTTACTTTCAGGAACTGGTATTCGTATCGCAGAAGCGATTATCAAAGCTATCCCTGTAGTTGGTTCATACCTGGCTTATTTTGTATTTGGCGGAGCATTTCCAGGTGAAGTATTTATTCAAAGAATCTACATGGTTCACATCCTCCTAATTCCAGGACTAATCCT
>JAPOHK010000123.1 GCA_029979485.1 Candidatus Planktophila limnetica | reverse complement strand
GTGGCAGAAATGGCTGATGGGCATCTGCGCTCTATCCTGTTGATGATGAAACGCTTTTACAACATGCCACAACGCAAAGCATTAATAATCTTCACATTGAACTTGAAAAATCAATTGATGAAATTGGTCAGTTCGCTAAAAATTCTGAGGATGCTGTTTCCTTTACCAAGAGTGGATCGTTAACGGTTGCACGTAGCGAAGCTCAATTTACACGTATAAAACAAGGGTTACTTCCCCGTGAATCCGTTCTAAATCAAGACCAGACTCTTGAGAGAATTCGAATGTCGAAAGCAATCGGTTCATCCTTTAACCCAGATTGCGCCACCATTAATCCCACTCAACTAGTTGTGGCACTTGCTAAATCTTTAGCCAAGCGAGGTGTTCACATTTTTGAAAATACTTTTGCTGATGTTTCTACGCAGGGAAATGTCAGCGTCAAAGGCAAGAGCATTGAAGCGAAATATGTTGTCCGTGCTATTGAGGCATATCACGAGAAAAATAGAGAACAGATTCCGATTTATTCATTAATGATTGCGACAGAACCTTTACCGGAAGAATTTTGGAGTAAGTACGGCCTACGTGGACGAGAAACTTTTCATGAAAATCGTCATTTAGTTACCTATGCCCAAAGGACATCTGATGATCGAATTGCTATGGGCGGACGTGGTGCTCCTTATAAATGGGGATCTGCACGCAGCAATAAGTCTGAGCAGCACGCAAAGATTCATAAAAAACTACGAGAAACAGCGATTCAATGGTTTCCTGACTTAAGAAACTATCAATTCACTCACGCGTGGGGCGGCGCTGTTGCAATCAAGCGAGACTGGGCTCCTTATTTAAATTGGGATGGCCACTTTGGATCCTTTGGTGGATACGTTGGAGACGGTGTCACGCTCTCATATTTGGCGGCAAATTCCATGGCTGATCTAATACTTGATAAGAAAACAATTCGTGCGACGTTGCCATATGTCGGCTGGAAAAGCGCCAAATGGGAACCAGAGCCGCTTCGTTGGCTAGGTGTTAACTTGGGAATTAAACTTTCAGCAATTGCTGACATTGAAGAGAGAATTACGAAGCGCCCAAGTTTCGTGGGCAAACTAATTGAAAAACTATTTTAAGGCAATCCTTTAATTGCACGTTCCAGTTGTGCGCCGTGATCAAATGGATGATTGGAATAAGCTTTTAACCAATCTGCCACTGTGAACTTACCTCGCTCAGTATGGGTACCAAATTTTTCTAAATCTGATGGTGACATTCGGCGAATCAAATCTGCCGATGCATTTCTAACTGAGATTGTCACAATAAAAGAGTTGGCAATATCTAATTCTTCATAACCAAGATTTTTTGATTCTGCCCATGCGCCTTCGTCATAACCTTGAATCACCGAACCCGCTGGTTCTGCGAGTAATCGACGCAAACGGGCATATGACTGCGCTTCGCTATCTGCCATGTGATGAATGATCTGCCTAGCCTACCACTCGCCTGGTGCCTTGGTATCTAGATCACTTGCTTGGAGTGAATTAACTAATTTTTCGAAGTAATTAGTTGCTTCTTGATATTTATCAGCAAAATCTTTAATCGAACTCATTCAGACTTCCCCTTTTCTGCAGCTGCCAATTGTCCGCAAGCTCCATCAATTTCACGACCCCGCGTGTCACGAACTGTAACTGCAACACCGTAGCCTTCAAGAATACGGACAAACTCCTTTTCATCCTGCGGTCTAGAGGCTGTCCACTTTGACCCAGGAGTTGGATTTAGAGGAATCAAATTGACGTGAGCATTACGATTTTTGAGTAAGCGCCCCAGTAAATCTGCCCGCCATGATTGATCATTGATGTCGCGAATTAATGCATATTCAATTGAATAACGTCGACCTGTCTTCTTTTCATACGCATCGGCTGCCGCCAGAACTTCTTTAACTTTCCAACGTGAATTAATAGGAACCAACGAGTCGCGCAATTCATCATCTGGTGTGTGCAGCGAAACGGCCAACGTAACCGAAATGCCTTCCTCTGTTAACTTTTCAATTCCATTTACTAATCCAACGGTGGATACCGTTACAGAACGAGCACTTATGCCTAATCCATCGGGATTCGGTGTAGTGATGTTGCGTACCGTGCGTAGAACTGCGTTGTAATTTGCTAAAGGTTCGCCCATGCCCATAAACACAATGTTAGATAAACGTGTAGGCCCACCTGGTAATTCGCCATTTGCACAGGCACGTGCGGCGGCAACGATCTGTTCTGTAATTTCAGCAGCACTTAAGTTTCTGGTTAAACCTGCTTGACCAGTGGCACAAAATGGACAGTTCATTCCACACCCAGCTTGGGATGAAATACATACAGTTGTGCGATCCGTATAACGCATCAGAACGCTTTCAACTAGAACTCCATCATGTAATTTCCAAAGATCCTTACGAGTCATCCCGTTATCACAGGTTACAGAACGAACTAGTGTGATTAGTGGTGGAAGAAAGTGCTCACGGATTTGTTCGTGCATTGATGCAGGAATATCTGTCCAATCACTGGGGTTACTCGATAAATGAGTGAAGTAATGATTGGCAATTTGGTTAGCTCGAAAAGCAGGTAAACCTAAACTTGTTGCCAATTCGCGGCGATCCTCAGGAGAAAAATCGGCTAAGTGTTTAGGTGTCTTTTTTCTTTGTACCGGCTCATCAAAGACGAGCTTAATTTCGGTCATGAGAAACGCTTAACGAGTTCGAGTGCAAAATATAGAGCTGGAGCTGAGAGCAAAACGGAATCCAAACGGTCTAACATTCCGCCGTGTCCTGGAAGGAGTGAGCCCATATCCTTTAAAGAAAGGTCGCGCTTCATTGCACTTTCAATAAGGTCCCCACTTGTTGCTGTAAAAACAATCATGAGTCCAACGATGGCACCAATCCACCATTGAAGATCAAGGATGTAATAAAAACTTAGAGACCCACCAATACTCGTGAAAATTATTGATCCAACTAAACCTTCCCACGATTTCTTGGGGCTAATTTTTGGTACCAACGGGTGTTTACCAAATAAAACTCCGACAAGGTATCCAAAAGTATCGTTGCAACCAACTAATACAACAAATGTCATCACGCGAGCTAAGCCATCATCCGGCCGTGCCAAAAGAATTAAAAAACCGGCAAGAAATGGAAGGTAGATGAGC
>JAPOHK010000010.1 GCA_029979485.1 Candidatus Planktophila limnetica | reverse complement strand
GTGGATATCGATCAACGCCTGAAATCACGTTAATGGCAAATACTGTTTTGAGAAGTGCGGCAATGGGGCAAGAGCTCGTTGCACAAAATGATCATGGTGCTAAACCAACTGTGGCTGCTTATACAGATGAGTCCGCAGAAATTGCTGGCGTTGTTAAAGATATTGGCGCACTTCTATCTGAAGGCGCACCGGCCCAAGAAGTAGCGATTCTGGCTCGCACCAACAATAAATTGAATTCGATTGAAAAAGCTATTGCAGCAGCGGGCTTGCCATATCAAGTGCGCAATAACGAACGATTCTTTGATCGCACCGATGTGCGCGAATTTCTAAAGGGTGTTCGGACCGCATCTGTTATTCCTACCGAAGGCGTTTACTGGCTAGATGAGTTGCGCACATTGGCACAACCATTTTTGACGGGCGCAGCCATTGATGGCATCGCGGCTCTTCTCCATCTTGCGCGCGAATTAGATGCTGATGATTCATTTGCACCAAAGACTCTGCGTGCATATTTGCGTGAAGTAGAAGATCGCGTTCAACAAAATAATCCACCAACGATGCCTGTACTTACTTTGGCAACGCTGCACGCAGCTAAGGGACTTGAGTGGGAACGCGTATTTCTAATCGGTGTGAGCGAATCGATACTGCCATTTGATTCAGGAAATACAGGCCCAGAGAATCAGAACGCAATCGATGAAGAACGCCGTTTGTTCTACGTTGGAATCACGCGTGCGAAGAAGGATTTACGCATGAGTTATCGCGGTGAACCGAGCCGATTCCTGCGTGAATCTGGGTTACTCGCGAGTTCATAAGCCTGCACACGCTGCGCGCATTTAATTAATTTGCATCAATGCGGGGGCATGCTTTACCCTTCTACTTCATCCAAAATATGGATGTGCACGAGAGAAAAGGGAGCACGCGATGTCAACAATCGTAAGCACTCTAAACGTTAACGCTTCACGCGTTAGCGCTACTTCTCATGCCCATTCACATGCCAATACAGCGTCTAATAAGCGCTATACAACTTGGCCTACTGCTACAAAGCCAGCGTTTTACGCAGCTTTTTACGCAGTGGATGAGGCCACTTGGGGCACTATCGCCTAATCGATAGCAGCCAACCAAGGGCCTCGAATCCACAAAGGATTCGGGCCCTTTTTCATTTCCACCAGAAAACCAACTACTAACAAACAACTACTAACAAACAGGAAGAACAACGAGAGGGAAGAGGTGAGAACCATGAGCGTTCTCTACAGCGAACTACTAGTACCAGGATGGGCAGAAACCGGAGACAAGATCGGACTAAACGATGTCACCGGAACGTATGAGAGCGCGATCGGTTATGCGCTTCCATGTCACAGCGCCAACCCGGAAACTTTTTTCTCTGAAGCCGAAGCCGATATCAAGGCTGCCAAGGCACTCTGCGGTGAATGTCCTGTTCGTGCAAAGTGTTTAAGCGGTGCACTCTCACGCCAAGAACCATGTGGTGTGTGGGGCGGAGAATTATTTGAAGATGGTGTTGTGATCGAACGCAAACGTAAAGCGGGACGGCCACGTATCGCTGCGTAAGGTAAATGAGCGGGTGCTGAGAAAGCCTCAGCGCTCGCTCATTTGCTTAGCGAGTTTGCAAAACTTAAATACAAGAATGCAAGTGGGTAAAGATAAAAAATTTGCTTAACGAGTCAATGAAGCCGGAGTAATTTCTGGAAGCCAGATAATCGCTTCATCAAGCCAACGGCCTTCAGCTTCTAGTTGGCAGAAGATTCCAGTTGTGCCCATTGTGACCCGGTGAATTAAGACGTACTCGGCAGGAAGATTTAATTGGAAACCAATCTTTGCAGTTGGATTTCGAGGATCACCAACGCGTGCACTTTGATCACGTAGCCACTCACGTGAGTATTTAAAAGTATCTGTGCGAAGTGGTTCGACGAGTGGAACTAGGAATTCAAGAACCAAGTTCGGGTCCACATTTACTTCGGGAAGAATAAATCCATCTTTTTTGAATCCGTCATAGAGTTTCTGCGCATCATCATCGAGAGCGTTTTTCAATAGGTTTTTAAATGGTTCTGGGAAACCATTTGGCAGGCGATTGCAAGCGCCGAAATCAAGAACGCCTAAACGTCCATCAGCTAATACGCGGAAGTTTCCTGGGTGTGGATCTGCGTGCAGTAAACCTGCACGGATTGGGGAAGTGAAGTGAAAGCGAGCTAACTTAATTCCGGCGTTGTTGCGCTCTTCTTGTGTGCCGTTCTTAATTACTTGTGAAAGCGGTTTTCCTTCAAGCCATTCGCTGACCAAAACTTTGTCAGATGCCATAACAACTTTAGGAATCGCAATATCTGGATCGCCATCGTAGGCGGCGGCATAAGTACGTTGTGCTTCTGCTTCATACATGTAATCAACTTCTTCAATGATGCGAGCACGCAACTCTTCAAGAAGTGGCTTCATATCAAGACCAGGTAGAACCAATTGGAAAATCTTTGAGAAGCGTTGGATCTGGTTGAGGTCTGCAATGAGTGCTTCAGCAGCACCTGGATATTGAATCTTTACCGCAACTTGGCGTCCATCTTTCCAAACTGCTTTATGCACTTGGCCAATTGAAGCGGACGCAGTTGCTTTGTCTTCAAAACTTGCAAAGTTATCTCGCCAGTTTTCACCGAGTTCTTTTGCTAATACTTTATGAACAACGCGAGTTGGAAGCGGTGGAGCAGACTCTTGTAACTTTGTAAGAGTTTCGCGATAAGGCTTTGCAATATTTTCTGGAAGCGCTGCTTCAAAGACAGAGAGCGCTTGGCCAAATTTCATGGCGCCGCCCTTTAGCTCGCCAAGGACTTTAAATAATTGTTCTGCAGTTTTTTCTTGAATCTCAGCAAGTACAACCGAACCTGATTGCCCAACTAATTGGCGACCGAGTCCAAGTGCTCCGCGTCCTGCAAGACCAAGTGGAATAGAAACCATCTTCGCCGAGCGCACAGCGCCAGAGCGAGGGATTTCTGTTTCGTGAACTTTGTCTTCGGGCATGGGCTTATTCTGCGAGAAATTTCGCATATTGGCATCTTGAGAGTTGAGAGGAGAAGTTTTAGCGCCAGGAGCACACGCATAAAGGATGGCGCGCAAAACGAATGTGTTGCGGATTACACACATCAAGATAGTTAGTACGTACCCGAGTTGAGATCAAGACAGATTTCTTTGTATCAATAAATCGAAGAATTTCTGATGCAATTTGCGCAGCCACAAAGTGAGCAACTGTTACAGGAATTTCTAATTCTGTGTGGGTGCTTCTAAAGATATCTATTTCGCGCGACAGAGAGTGTTGATCACTTCTAGTAAGTGTTATGCACCTAGAACAAGCGCTTTTACCTGGAATAACAAGTGGCCCGATATCAATTGATGGACCATCCGGCGCGGACACAATTAAGTGAACTTCATCTTCACTCATGCTCTGTGCAATTAGAGCTTCATGGCCGTTGCCAATAAATACTTTTAAAAATACTTCTGGAATTTCATCTATGCCGGATTTATCTTTACTCGGAAAGAGCGCCAATTCGCGAGCCTTATCTTCGAGAGTATGTTGAAAATTAGAGCCAACATCGCTATTTGTGAGCAATCCAGCGCACATGTCTTGATTGCCAATGCGCGCCCGATCACGACGTGATGCCGATGCCATCTTTGTTTGTGTTACGCCACTTGCCAACAAAATTCCATAAAGCTGTGTTGCAACTCTGTTTTCGCCAGAGATTTCAATCAGTGCCATTCTACGCTTTGTCAGTACTTCAACTCCACCATCGTTGACACCTGGAATCCAAGTTGTAGCAGATAATTCTGGAGTAATTTTGGATTGCAATTGTATGTAGCCAGCATCAGAACTCTGATCTTGTTCTTTAAATCGCCCTGGCGCAACAATTTGTGTTACTAAATAATCAATGAGACCGGCACTTAGTAATTGACCAACTACTTGGCTAACAATCTCGCCATCAATTGCTAGCGCTTCTGCTATTTCCTGCGCACTCTTTTTACCGTCAAAGGCTGCGATGATTGTTCTAATTCCGAGTGCTTCACATTGGATTCCAGAACCGTTACAACCTATGAATACGCGATTGCCTTCGATCAGTGAATCGTTTAGCGAGAGAACAATGGTGCCTCTTTTAAGGCGAGGGCGAATAAGTAGTAAATCAACTGCGCGCGTATTGATGCTCTGTTTTTCCATATTGGGTTTTTCCATATTGGGTATTTTCATCTGCGCACAATGGCGCTAAATAAGATTGGTTCTGCCAGCGCCTGACTTAGCTGTGCACACGCACGTCGATTAATTGCGCTGCGTCACACGGGATAACTGAATCAACTTGGATGACTGAATCAACTTGGATGACTGGAAAAACTGGAAGAAAAGAAAAACCCCCGGGAAGCATTTACTGCCTCGCGGGGGATTTCTTAAAAGTGCTTTATATGGGGCTTGAATTAAGCCTTACCGAGAATGCGGTTCACCTTGGTGCCACATACTGGGCAGATGCCCTGTGCCATGCGACGACCGGACTCTGAGACCTTTACGGTTCCCTCGAATTCACGCTTCTCTTTGCACTTAACGCAATAAGCGTCACCTTTGTATGTCTCTGCCATTTTCTTCCTCCGTTCGACGCATGCTTGCCTATGGGTTTTTTCCCAATAAGGGGCAGGCGTGCAAGCATGACGATACCCCCGCTCACGCTCAAATGTGCTGATATCAGGCTGGGTTGTGCGAAGTTTTTTTACAGGACAGCTGCTCCAGGCAGGACACTCGGAGGCATATAGCGCCTCTCAGCCGCCTCAAAGCCCTCGAGATAGGCCTCAGCGCGCTCCTCTTCAGGAAATCGAGCCAGAGCCGCTTTAAATTCTGGGCCGTGATCAAAATAGTGCAGATGAATCGCTTCATGAAAGAGGACGTAATCCAGGGCGTAGGCCGGAGCCCCCTTGAGGCGATCTGAAATTCGAATCGTTGCATCCACTGATGTACATGATCCCCAGCGCTCGCGCATTGCACGCCAGTTAATTGATTTAGGCCGCGCGGTAATTTCTGGTGCATAGAGTTCGAGCAATTCAGTGGCGCGCTGCATCAAAACCGTTTCAGATGGTGATTCATCAGCTTCTTGGGCGCGAATCTTGGCAATCATCTCGGGCACAACGCTTCGTTCATCGGCTTTGCTCATGCGAGCAGGTATTGAAACGATTATGCGACCGCCTTGGCGGTATGCGGAGATACTTTTCTTGCGCCGCTTAGAGCGCAGCACGACTATTTCACCTTCTGAGATTCCTGGAAGTGTGACCTCGCCTTGTTCATCGCCATCGCCCAATTCAACACTTACTGGTGAATGTGTAATGGAATGGTTGAGGGTCATAGAGAAAAGGTACTCGCCAAAGCATTTTTCATAACTGAATTAGCCGAATAAAACGCCGGAAAAAAGCCGAAAAAAATTTCCATTACAACAAAAAAATAGGTGTTGTCAAAGTGGTGTTCAGTTGATTCTGACTCTCTTCTGTCGTACTTTGCGACTACGAAGTCCTCGGATAACCGTTCTATATCTGCAAGGGGAAGGCAGATACAGAATGTGCGCCCGGGGACTTCGCTTTTCTATTCCGGAAATTAAATCAAGGATATTTAGAGACCGGATAAGTCATCAGGAACTTCTGTGCTCTTTAAGAAGTTTTGTGGATCCAATAAATCTTCCGGTGTTGGCAAGAGCGATGACCAAATCTTATCTCGAGCGCTAACGCCATCTTGTTCGCGAATTACTTTCCAGAAATTTGTTGCCTCTCGTGACATGCGTGGTGAAACTTCTAGACCGAAGAGTGATTTAAAGAGTTGTTGAGTTGGTGCAGATGTTGCACGACGTCTACGAAATGTTTCGCGCAAGGCATTAATTGACGGAAGTCGATCATTAACGGCAAGCATTGTGACTTCATCAGTCCAACCTTCAATGAGTGCGAAAACTGTTTCTAGTTTTGTAAGTGCTGCACGCTGTGTTGGTGACTCATCTGGCGTGAACATTCCCTCGCCAATTGCAAGAGTAAAACTCTCAGGATTATTTGGATCTAAATTGCCTGACTCCATTGCTTCTTGTGCTTGACGTTGAATGGCATCAATATCAATGTGAATACCTTTTCCGTATTCAGATATTGCTGTGCGAATGTATGAAACTAACCAAGGGTTGCTATCAAATAATCGCGCAACTGCTTCTTCGCGAATAGCGTGGAAAAGCGTAATTTCACTCTTAGGAATCTCTAGATCTTGTGACCAGATTGCGATGTTTTCTGGGACTAATGCAGGAACAGCAGGATCAACTAGCGGCAAACCAACGTCGTGAATCCCTGTTACAGATGATGCGAGAGCACCTACAGAGTGGCCCAATTGCGTTGCGATGAGCGCGCTTATAAATGAGCGAAGAAGTGTGGCAATTGTTTCGATAGGCATTGGCGTTTCGCCCGCTTCGCCTTCATTAATTGCTTGCTGCATCAACTCTGAAACAGCTGCGGCTAAGCCAGTTGCCAAAGGCTCGACGGTGACCTGCCATCCAGAGAGTGTGGAATCAATCCAATCCGTGCGGCTTAGTGTTCGGGTCGCACTTGTAATTGGTGCAAAGTCTGTTGCTTCATTGAGCCAGAGTTGAGCGATTGAGCTGGCTTGGGCAACAACAGTTAAATCTGTATTGCCGACAGGTAGAGAACCGGATGTAGCAATAATTTTCTTTGCGGTATCGCGCACGATTGACTTCGGAAGAGATTCAGTACCTGCAGAGAATGGATTTATAAAACCGGCAGGGTTAATTCCCAATTTTTGGAATTGTTCTGTGACTTGTTCCTGCATCTGCGCAAGCATCGCTGCCAGTTGTTCAGGGGTCATTTCATTCGGGTTCTCTTCTGAACCATCATCTGGGGTGAAACCAAATGGCGACATTGTGACCTTTCCCTTTAATGCTTAATTCCGTGTTAACAACTCTAACAACTCGGTGCACTCTTTCTAGAAGAGTGCGCTTCGTTAGTGTGTCAGTGGTTACAACGCTTGGCGAGTGGAAATAATTCCAGCCACCCTTTCTCACCGAATGTGTCGCGCGACCGGAGCACGGAACCTCTAGGCTAGGAACATGTCCAGTGCATTCGTCGCCCTTATTTGGTGGGTTATTCCTGCTACGGGCTTGATAGGCGCTTTAGGTTACGTGGTTTGGGTGACCAAATTTAAAGACCGTTTCGAATCAGAAACAAGCCGTTCAATTGGAAAGTTTGCGGAGTTTCAAAGCACATTTAGAGATCCCAACAATCAGACACCTATTAATCGCAATGATCCAACGCGCAATCAGATTCCTGATCCAAATCAAGATCGCACGCCGCAATAGCAATGCGTTACTCATCTCTTCCAATTGCAGTCAAAGCACTCATAGCTCTTTTCTTCGGTTTAGCACTATTTGCTCCGCTTCCATTTGTTGTCGTAATGCCCGGTGGCGCCACTGATGTTTTAGATAAAGTCATTTCAATTAAATCTGAGAATTCATACAAGCCAACTGGTTCGCTCTACTTATTGGCCGTGCGCGTGACAAGTCCAGACTCAGCGATGTTTTCTGGTGAGATTGTTTATGGCTGGGCAAATGGCGATCAGAGAGTTTTCCCTCGTTCTGTGCTTTATCCAGATAATGTCGATGCAAAAGTGATTGATAAAGAAGCCAAAGTGGATATGACTACTTCGCAAGATAAAGCGAAGGCTGTAGCGCTTGCGTATGTTAAAAAGAATTATCCGCAGCTACCAAGTGTTGATCCAAAGTTAATTACATTAGATGTAAAAGACACAGGCGGACCAAGTGGTGGAATGATTTTTACTCTCGGAGTTATTGAAGAGCTCACTCCGGATGATTTATTACGTGGTCGAAAAGTTGCGGGTACCGGAACGATTGATCCATCCGGAAATGTTGGACCAATCGGCGGAATTGATGAAAAGTTAATTGCAGCAGCGAGAGTTGGAGTGACGGTATTTCTATCACCGCGTTCTAACTGCAGAGAGATTACTTCGGTTCCAGAAGGCATAACCCTTTATGCAATTCGAACGATCGACGATGCCGTAAAGGCACTATCTGCAAATAGTTCGCCCCAAGAGTTAGGTATGACCTGCGCAAAGAGGGTTTAAAACCTTCCCGAGTGGCAGAGAAAGCACCCTGTTCAGTATCTTTTACTCATGACCAATAACTTCCCTAATTTAAACTTTAACCGACGTCGCCGAGGACCACTTCCAATTGTTATTGGAATTTTGGTTGTGGCATCAATTGCACTCGTAAGCCTCAGTGGTTTCTATGCAGATTGGCTATGGTTTAAATCAGTTGACTTCACCGAAGTCTGGTCAACAATTCTTCTAACTAAAGCAACCGTCTTTATTGTTGGAGGATTAGCAACTTCGCTAATCATTACTTCAAATATCTACATCGCATTTCGTAAGCGACCTTTATACGTCCCACAAAGTATCGAAGCAGATAATCTCGAGCGTTACCGTTCACAAATCGAACCTATTCGTCGTTTAGTGTTGGTTGGTCTAGCACTTGTTCTCTTTTATTTTGGTGGATCATCAGCATCTCAACTTTGGGATACATGGTTGCTATTTAGAAACGCAACTCCATTTGGTGTTACAGATCCACAATTTGGATTAGATATCTCATTCTTCGCATTTAAGTTGCCGATGTACCAAGCACTTGTTGGATGGGCAATCTCAACACTCGTATTTGCAATCATTGGTTCTGCAATTGTTCATTACTTATACGGTGGAATTCGTCCGCAAGTACCCCAAGAACGCACAACAGTTGCAGCTCGTGTTCAACTTTCAGTTCTACTTGGTCTTGTTGTATTGCTCAAGGCCGGCGCATATTGGCTAGATCGCTACGCTCTGGCCCTAAAAGAAAATAGATTAATAACTGGTCTGACTTACACCGACGTCAATGCACTATTGCCAGCAAAAGCAATTTTGACCGGTATCGCTCTTATATGTTCAATTCTTTTCTTTGCCAACATTGTTCGCAGATCATGGCTACTTCCCGCAGCCGGAACTGCCCTGCTAGTTGTTTCATCTGTTCTTATTGCCGGTATTTATCCAGCAGCGATTCAGCAATTCCAAGTAAAGCCAAGTGAGTCTTCTAAGGAAGCACCGTTTATTCAGCGCAATATTGATGCAACTCGAGATGCTTTCGGGTTATCTGCTGTTGAAGTAAAAGATTTCCAAGCAACACTGAACGCTGCTGCAGGCCAGCTCTCTAAGGACGCAGCAACTATTTCAAATATTCGCTTGATGGATCCAAACGTACTTTCACCAACATTTAGACAACTACAGCAAATTAAGCCGTACTACACATTTGGGGCAACACTCGATGTTGATCGTTATAAAGTCAACGGAGTTTCATACGACACAATCGTTGCTGTTCGCGAATTAAATATTGATGGAAACCCAAGTCGTAACTGGATTAACGATCACCTTGTTTACACACACGGTTTTGGTTTCGTAGCGGCATACGGAAATGTTCGTGACGCCGATGGAAAGCCTTCATTCGTGGTTGGCGACTTGCCACCAACAAAGGGTCTTGGCGATTTCGAACCACGTATTTACTTTGGTGAAAACGTTCCCGATTATTCAATCATCGGTGGAACGACAACTGGCGAACCAGTTGAGTTCGACTATCCAGATGACGCCTCACCAAATGGACAAAAGAACGTTACATATTCTGGAAAGGGTGGAGTGCCTGTTGGCTCACTCTTTAATAAATTAGTTTTTGCACTCAAGTATCAAGAACAACGCATTTTGCTCTCAAACTTGATTAATAAAGACTCAAAGATCTTGTTTGAAAGAAATCCACGTGATCGTGTCGCAAAGGTTGCACCTTGGTTAACACTTGATGGAGACCCATATCCAGCACTCGTAGATGGTAGCATTTTGTGGATCATCGATGGCTACACAACAAGTGCGGGCTATCCATATTCGCGCCGGACAACACTTTCTAACGCTACAAATGATGCATTAACTGCAAACTCAGCATCAATTACTGCGCAGGGAAATCAGAGTGTTAACTACATTCGCAACTCTGTAAAAGCAACTGTTGATGCCTATGACGGAACAGTTAGCTTGTATCAATGGGATGAGAAAGATCCAGTTCTAAAGACATGGTCAAAGGCTTTCCCTAAGAGCATTAAGCCAAAGTCTGAGATCTCCGCTCAGCTAATGGAACACATCCGTTATCCAGAAGATATGTTTAGAATTCAACGCGATATTTTGAGCGCTTATCACGTTAAGACAGCAGCAGCGTTTTACGGTGGACAAGACTTCTGGCGCGTACCTCGTGACCCATCAACATTTGGTGCAAATGCTGGAAACCAGCCTCCGTATTACATGACGATGCAATTGCCTGGTTCTGATAAACCGTTCTTCTCTTTAACCACGCCATTTGTACCTCGTGGTGGCCGTGAAAACTTGGCAGCATTTGCGACAGTAAATTCAGATGCTGGTCCAGATTACGGAAAGATTACAGTTCTTCAATTACCGCGAAGCACCAACATCGCTGGTCCTTCACAGGTCGCATCCAACTTTGAAGCTAAACCAGAAGTTGCTAACTCACTTTCATTGTTGCGCCAAGGCGGATCAGATGTTGTACTCGGTAACTTGCTAACACTTCCAGTTGGTGGTGGATTACTTTATGTTCAACCTGTTTATGTTCGTGCAACATCTAACGCCGCTGCGTATCCACTACTTCAAAAGGTATTAGTTTCATTTGGCGATCAGATTGGATTTAGTGACACTCTCAAAGGCGCACTTGATCAAGTCTTTGCTGGTAACTCTGGTACATCTGGAACAGGTCAATCCACTGGTCCAGGACAGAGCACAACTCGCGCAAATGATTTGGCTAACGCACTCGCAGATGCTCGACAAGCACTTGCAGATTCACGGGCGGCATTAGCCAAGGGCGATTTTGCAGCATATGGAAAAGCACAGGATCGTTTAAAAGCAGCAATTGATGCTGCAACATCTGCACAGAGTAAAAAGTAATTACCAATCTCTGACTTTTCTCTATCTTCGCTCTATGTGCGCTTCTAAATTCATGAAGCGCACTCACGGATTTGGTGAATACTGCGTGCTCACTTACGATTAAGGCACCGACGCGGGGTGGAGCAGCTCGGTAGCTCGCTGGGCTCATAACCCAGAGGTCGTAGGTTCAAATCCTGCCCCCGCTACTAGTTTGAGCTGTGCCATTCTTAAGCCATGATTTGGTGGCCGAGTGAAGTTCCAACACTTACATATGGAACTCTTACGCTGCGTCCATCTCGGGAAAGCGATATCGAAGGCATTTATAAGGCGTGCCAAGATCCATTGATTTCACACTTCACAACAGTTCCGGCTAATTACACACTCGAACATGCACAATCATTTGTGCGCCAACTTGATCCTGAAGGATTGCAGAGTAAGCGCGAGATTAGATTTGTCATCGAAACTAATGGTGGAAGTGCACCTGCGTTAGCTGGAGTTATTTCTTTTCACTCACCAAATTTCAACAATAAAGTTGCTGAAATTGGCTATTGGATCGCAAAAGAGCACCGTGGAAAATCGATAGGAACAACTGCAGTCAAAGTTCTGACTAACTTTGGATTCGAAACAATGGGCTGGAACCGAATTGAGGCCATGATTGATCATGACAATGAGGCATCAAAAAAAGTCGTCACACGAGCAGGTTATGAACATGAAGGTTTGCTACGCCAACGAGTTATTCGTGCAAATGGCGATGTCATAGATATGGATTTGTTCGCCGTACTTCAAAAAAACTGGCAGGGGTTGTCGTAATGGAGTCTCTAGCTCTGGTTGTTGGAATCATTTTGCTGACCATGATTCTGTCTGGACCAATTGCAATTGGACTTACTTTTATTCGAAGCGCCAATAAAACATTAAACATTGTTCGCCGAGTCATCATCGCTTTATTGTGCGCCCTTGGAATGGGCTTGGGGATAGGACTATTGCTAGAAGGTGTAGCAATCGGTGCAAAGTTATTTGCACTCTTTGCAATTGCCGCTAGTGCATTTGCACTCAAGCGAGAGTTTGTGCGTAAGTAAATAAAAATGGTGGAGGTGCCGGGAATCGAACCCGGGTCCTTCGGGATTAAAACAGGGCTTCTACGGGCGTAGTGTGTTTATCGTTTTCTCAGTTCCGAATCTCATACACACAAGTATTCGACGAACTCATTTGCGAAAAGTTTCTTCTACAGTGTTCGCAACGCCACTTTAGAAAGAGCCTTCTAGCGACGCCAGGTTTCAGACCGAAGACGGAATCTGAGCTGACGGATTACGGGGCTAGCTTATGCAGCTAGGGCGTAATCAGTGCGAGTTGTACTTGCACTTATTTTTTGCACAGGTTTTTGGTTAACGAGATCATCCTGGCTTCCTCGGCCCGCTTCCCCTGAATCAACTTCCAAAGTCGAGACCGTTCACCCCCATGGGTGTGGAAAGCATTTCCCACTATTTAGTTTTTGTTTTCATTTTCCGAATACGCACACGTGCGTTCAGTAATGAGTAGATAAGTGTAAGGCTCAGTAAAAAAAGATACAAAACGAGGTAAAAATTAAGCCTGCAAAAGGTTATTAAGAATCTTTTCCTGAGCGGCGACGCGAAACTTCGCGCTCTATTTCGCGGCTAGCTTGACGCTCCATCAGTGCAGCGCGTTTGTCATGAACTTTCTTACCTTTAGCAACTGCTAATTCAATCTTTGCTTTTCCATCTTTAAAGTACAGAGAAAGCGGAACAAGTGTAAGTCCGCCTTCTTTCATACGTGCGGAGAGTTTACGAATTTCAGCAGAGTGCACGAGAAGTTTGCGATCACGACGTGGAGTGTGATTCGTCCAGGTGCCTTGTGTGTATTCAGGAATATGAACGCCGCTTAACCAGAGTTCGCCCTTATCAACCATGGCGAAACCATCAATTAATGATGCTCGACCCATGCGAAGTGATTTAACTTCGGTTCCAGTTAAAACAATGCCGCACTCAAATACATCTTCGATCGAATAATCGTGACGGGCTTTCTTATTCTGGGCGATGACCTTGCGACCAACTTCTTTGACCATCGCACATCACCCCCTGATAAGACAACTGATTGCAGTTGTTAAGAGATAATTAAACCTTGAGATAGCGGCGAAGAGTTACCAATGAAGCCAGAACTGAAACACCAAGTCCTGTCAGCAAGAGCCAACCAGATGCGGCCCAGACTTCGCCCCATCCAAAGAACTTGGTAAAGGTTAAAAGCGGCGCAACTTTGGAATCAACCACGGTTTTAAGGAGTGAGAGCAATCCAGTTGCTAGACCCCAACCGATGATTGCCGAGATTACACCTTCGAGCAAAAACGGAAGTTGAATCGACCACGATGATGCTCCAACTAGTTTCATCACACCGGTTTCACGTCGTCTATTAAATGCTGCAATACGAAGTGTGTTGCTAATCAAAAGTGCAGCCGTAAGAACGGATGCGAGTCCAACAAGGAGCGCACCATTTCTTAGTACTGCCAATAAGCGGAAGAACTTCTCGAGAATCGTTCGCTGATCTTGAACTAAGTCAACACCTGGTCGACCAGAGAATGCGCTAACAATTACTGGAAATTGTTGCGGATCTTTTAGCTTCACACGAAATGATTCTGGAAGTTGATCTGCAGTTACATTTTGTGCAATTGCTGAATCTTTAAAACGTTCTTGGAAGCGCGCATATGCCTGTGATTGCGATTCGTAATAAACGTTAGCAACAACAGGCATTTTCTGTAATTCATTTTGAATTTCTAGGCGCTGAGCCGAAGTAATAATTCCCGCTGAACATGATGGAGATTCTGAGAGTGACCCACAGAGAAATACCGATACTTCGATCTTGTCATACCAGTAATCCTTCATCGCATTAACTTGTGCGTTAGATAGAAGTCCGATTCCAAGTAGTGACAAGGAGATCGCAACGGTGACGATGACCGCAAAAGTCATTGTGAAGTTTCGCTTGAGACCGATTCCAACTTCAGCTAATAAAAAGCGTGCGCGCATTTGCTAACCCTAACCCGTGTATCCGTAAACGCCGCGAACTTGGTCGCGAATCACGTGTCCGCCATCTAATTCGATAACTCTCTTACGCATTTGATCAACAATTCCGGCATCGTGAGTTGCCATCAAAACAGTGGTTCCTTCGCGGTTAATACGATCAAGTAGTTTCATAATTCCAACAGATGTAGCCGGATCTAGGTTTCCAGTTGGCTCATCAGCAATAAGAATTGGTGGTCGACTGACGTATGCACGAGCAATCGCTACGCGCTGTTGCTCTCCACCAGAAATTTCATTTGGAAGGCGATCGGCTTTATCTTCTAAGCCAACGAGTTCTAGAACTTCTGGAATCTCACGGTTTATCTCTTTTTGTGAATATCCGAGTACATGCAATGTAAAAGCGACGTTTTCGGTGATTGTCTTATTTGGAAGCAAACGGAAATCTTGGAAAACTGTTCCTACTTGTCGGCGCAGTTCTGGAACCTTGTGAGTTGCAAGAGTTCCTAAATCTTTTCCAGCCACATGAATAGTTCCAGATGTTGGGCGCTCTTCGCGCAAGATCAATCGAAGGAATGTGGACTTACCTGAACCAGATAAACCAACGAGGAAAACGAATTCACCCTTAACAATTTCAAGGGAAACGCTATCGAGGGCAGGACGATCTTGGCCTGGATATATCTTCGTTACATTTTCAAAACGAATCACGCGCGCTCCAATTAATTCGGCCTAAATATCCTGTGCTTTTAATCTGTCCATAGTTTATGGAATAGGCGCACTTTTCTCGGGAATTAGGTACTAGTAGAGCCTGTGATTTTTCTCTGAGTGTGGCAAATCACGCGTGATTTATGAACTACGACGCCAACGAATTCCGGCTTCGATGAAGTCATCTATTTCTCCGTCGAGAACTGCACCTGTATTTCCAGTTTCATGATCAGTGCGCAAATCTTTAACCATTTGATACGGAGCTAATACATATGAACGCATTTGATTTCCCCATGAACCGGAGTTGTCGCCTTTGAGAGCATTGATTTTTGCTTGCTCTTCTTGGCGACGACGTTCTAATAACTTAGATTGCAGTACAGCCATTGCAGTTGCACGGTTTTGTATTTGTGAGCGCTCGTTCTGACAAGAAACCACAATGCCAGTTGCGATGTGAGTAATACGAACCGCAGAGTCCGTTGTATTAACGCCTTGTCCACCAGGACCAGAAGAGCGATAAACATCTACTCGAATTTCTTTTTCATCAATTTCAATGTGATCACTTTGATCCACAACAGGCACAACTTCAACTCCAGCAAAAGATGTGTGGCGGCGACTCTGGCTATCAAATGGAGAGATACGTACTAGTCGGTGAGTTCCTTGTTCAACAGATAAAGTGCCATAGGCGTATGGCGCGCTAACTTTAAAAGTCGTTGATTTAATTCCTGCTTCTTCAGCATAAGAAGTTTCGAGAATGTCCACCTTGAGCTGATGACGCTCACAGTAACGCAGATACATACGCATCAACATCTGCGCCCAATCAGCTGCTTCAACTCCACCGGCTTCAGAACGAATAGTGATCAGCGCATCACGATCATCGTATTCACCATTTAGAAGTGTCTGTACTTCTAATTCGCTTACAGCTTTCTTAGTTGCATCCAACTCTGCCTCAGCATCGGCCATCGCAGTTGCTGTGTCGCTCTCGCTCTGTGCCAATTCAATAAGAATTGGCAAGTCACTAACTCGTTGACGCAAACTTTCCAATTTGGAAATTATTGATTGCGTCCGAGACAAACGACTCGTAATCTTCTGCGCACTC
>JAPOHK010000037.1 GCA_029979485.1 Candidatus Planktophila limnetica | reverse complement strand
GGCAAAGATGGTCCATAAACATCTGCATCAAGAATTCCTACTTTCAACCCAAGTTTTTGTAGCGCAAAAGCAAGATTTATTGCCACTGTACTGGCACCAGTACAAGAACCTGCAGAGCAAATAGCAATCACTCGAGCACGTGAGTGGGATTGAATGAGGGGTGCGGGTTTTCGAATCAATGGTGACCGAACATAGCCACGAATAAAGGTTGCAAGTTGAGGAGCTGTTGCCGGTATCTCTTGAAGGCCATCATCAACACTTCGCACCGAATTGCTTGAAGCAAAACCTATTATTTGCCGAAAATTTAAGGAAAGAGTTTCAAATGAGACAGAATCAAAATCATTGAGATCTGGCGAGTATAAGAGAAGTGCTGAACTACTCTGTTCTGGATTTGATGAAACAAATTCGCATAGAGATTCATAATCCACTGCTCGATGGATAACGCTCCAACCTTGTGTAAAGAGCGTTCCAGCTACAAAACTCTCTTGCTCTGAGTTTGATATTGCGGTAACGATTACTGGGAGTGCAATTTCAGCCATGCGAGCTCACGAGAACAACGCGGCCTTGTGATGTTGCCCCTAAGAGTAAAAGAACTTCATCTGATTGCACTGCGACTGTTAGTCCAATTTCGCTTCCAAAATTTGAACCACTTTTAGTAATAGCTAATACGTGAGCGCCGGCAATAACAAGTTCAGGAATTAATTGAATATCTCCATTTGTCTCTGCTTGAACCCAGTAAACATCAATCATTGAGCCCGGTTGTATTCCTTCTGGTGCATCAGCTGATCGAATACTCAGTGGGACCGAACTTAGGGATAAAGCATCACTTGCCATTGAGATTGATGAATGCGCAATTAGCTCATGGCCTTCGATTCGCACTCGAGTGAAAGCCCCCACTAACTCCGATTCCTGTTGCACATAATTTGCCGATATTTCCCCAAGTGTTACTTGCACTCGTTCTAGGTCACTTTGAGTAATTTGGTGTCCGGGTAATAAAAATGATTTGGAAACTATCATTGTAGTTTTCTGATTTGCCAAGGATGAAAAAATGAATGCACTAATCAAAGAGGCACAAATCAGGGCAATTGCAAGGATAAGTCGTGATCGGGATGATTTTCTGTGTATGGCCATAGGCAGGTACTCAACGCTATAAATGTGAGCACACTTGCGTGAATTCACATTCATACTTTTTGATGATTGGTAACTCATTATTTTGAACCTTTGATGTCACCGTTTCGCAGGCCAATCTCTGTGCATGAGAACTATTGAGAGCATTTCCTTACTTAAACCAGTCACATATGCAGAAATTTCAAGCTCTGAGACCGAAGATTGGCAGCATCCAATGCTAGAGATGTTTCGCCCGATTGTTGAAGAACATGAAAAACAGAAGGCACGTTTGTACCTTATCCCCTCTAGCTTTGATGATGATTACGATCCTGATTTTTCACCTCAACCTACTTCAGCGAGCGACCTTCCAGAACTGCACGAATGGACTATGAAATTTGTTGTCAGCGTTCTTGAAATATGGGCAGGAAGACGTTCACCTTCACAACTGACTCGAATGTGCCATCGAAAAATATTTACAGAGTTACATGCTCGAGCAGGAAGCATGAAAGAGATTGGGAAGTTGCGAACAATTCACCAGAGTGAACCTCTTGATGGAATTTGTGAATCCGTAATCACGGTTAGATACGGAGAGCGCTTACGTGCATTATCAGTACGTTTTGAGGGTGTGGATAATCGCTGGTTATGTACAGCTTTGGATTTATTGTGAGAAATTAGGCAGCGCCGTGGCAGCGTTTATACTTCTTACCAGAACCACATGGGCACGGACCATTTCTTGAAACATCCGTTGAGCGTGCAACACCATCTTCATCGGCGGCTGTGTATTTAAGAGCAGCTGCTGGTGCTTCTGGTTGTTCAAGGCCCTTAGCTTGTACTTTATTACCGCCTTCAACTTGAACTTCGATATTAAATAAATAACTAGCAATTTCTTCTTTAATCGCATCCATCATCGCTGTGAATAAATCATAACCTTCACGTTGATATTCAACGAGTGGATCACGTTGAGCCATCGCACGAAGCCCGATTCCCTCTTGTAAATAATCCATCTCGTACAAATGCTCACGCCATTTGCGATCAAGTACTGAGAGCAAAACTTTGCGTTCAAGTTCGCGCATTACTTCGCTACCTAAACTCTGCTCACGCTTTTGGTAAGCCGTTGCAACATCTTCAAGAATCCGTGCTCGCAAGAAATCAGCATCTAAACCAGCTCGGGAACCAACTTCTTGTTCGAGTTCTTGGATTGTAAAAGTAACAGGATAAATAACCTTAATTGCTGTCCAAAGTTTTTCTAGATCCCAATCTTCAGCAAAACCTTCTGAAGTTGCTGCATCAACATATGCGCCGAGTGTTTCACTCATGAATTCGCCGACTTGATCCTTAATATCTTTTCCTTCGAGAACTAAGCGGCGTTCACCGTAAATAACTTCGCGCTGACGATTCATGACGTCGTCATATTTAAGAACATTCTTTCGAATTTCAAAGTTTTGAGCCTCTACTTGAGTTTGAGCCGAACGAATTGCGTTGGAAACCATCTTTGATTCGATTGGTTCGTCATCTGGAATTCCGGCGGCTGATAAGAACCGCTCCACTAAACCTGAGTTAAAGCGGCGCATGAGTTCGTCTTGTAGTGACAAGTAAAAGCGAGATTCTCCGGGATCGCCTTGGCGACCAGAGCGACCACGTAACTGATTATCAATACGTCGAGACTCGTGGCGTTCTGTTCCGAGAACATACAAACCACCAAGTGCACTTACTTCATCATGGCCTTTTGCAACCGCAGCTTTTTGCTTTGCGATTTCTTCTGGCCAAGCTGCTTCATACTCTTTTGGATTATCTACAGGAGATAAACCTTTTCGTTGCAATTCAAAATCTGCCATAAATTCTGGATTTCCGCCGAGCATGATGTCAGTTCCACGACCGGCCATGTTTGTAGCGACAGTTACGGCGCCAACTACACCTGCACGCGCGATGATTGCTGCTTCACGTTCGTGATGCTTTGCATTTAGTACTTCGTGCGGAACTCCGCTTTTCTTAAGCAAAGCTGATAACTCTTCAGATTTTTCGACGCTAACTGTTCCAACCAAAACTGGTTGTCCTTTGCGATGACGTTCTACGATATCGGCAGTTACTGCTGCGAATTTTCCTGCTTCTGTTTTGTACACTAAGTCGGGTTGATCAATACGAACCATCGAACGATTTGTTGGAATTGGCACAACGCCAAGCTTGTAAATCTGATGGAATTCAGATGCTTCAGTCATTGCGGTACCAGTCATACCGGAGAGCTTTTCGTACAGACGGAAGTAGTTCTGCAGAGTAATCGTTGCCAGAGTCTGGTTTTCATCTTTAATTTCAATACGCTCTTTGGCTTCTAGCGCTTGGTGCATACCTTCGCTGTAGCGACGCCCCGCAAGAATACGACCTGTATGTTCGTCAACGATCAATAATTCGCCATTCATGACAACGTAATCTTTATCGCGCTTATAGAGTTCTTTTGCGCGAATCGCGTTATTTAGATAACCAATCATTGGAGTATTGGCTGCTTCATAAAGATTTTCAATCTTAAGTAACTCTTCTACACGAGTAACGCCTTCTTCAAGAATTCCTACGGTGCGCTTTTTCTCATCTACTTCGTAATGACGGCCGCGTTCTAGTTTTAGCACCATCTGACTGAATTCGAGGTACCACTTTGTAGCTTTATCTGCTGGACCACTAATAATTAAAGGCGTACGCGCTTCGTCAATCAAAATTGAGTCAACTTCATCAACCACTGCAAAGAAATGATCTCTTTGTACGCAGTCATCAAGATTCCAAGCCATGTTATCGCGCAGATAATCAAAGCCAAATTCGTTATTTGTGCCGTATGTGATGTCTGCGCCGTATGCTTCGCGGCGTTCTGCCGGAGTCATGTTTGCAATGATTACGCCAACATTTAAACCTAAGAAGCGATGTACACGGCCCATCCATTCGCTGTCGCGTTCTGCAAGGTAATCATTAACTGTGACGACGTGAACTCCGCGTCCAGCGAGTGCGTTTAAGTACGAAGGAAGTGTTGCGACAAGAGTTTTTCCTTCACCAGTTCGCATTTCTGCAATGTTTCCGCGATGAAGCGCCGCACCACCCATAAGTTGAACGTCATAATGACGTTGACCAAGAGTTCTTTTTGCAGCTTCGCGAACGACAGCAAAAGCTTCAGGCAATAGTTGATCTAAAGTTTCACCTTGTGCGTATCTGTTTTTGAAAATTTGAGTTTGTTCACGTAATTCATCATCGCTCATTGCAATCATGCGCGGTTCTTGCGCATTTACCAGAACGACTAATTTACTGAGATCTTTTAAAATTCGACCTTCGCCAGCACGCATAATGCGATCAAAAATTGCTGGCATCACATCACCCTTTCTGGGCATCCATACGTGTCGGTCACAGTAACTGGCCTATCTTAGCGGTGGCGAGAGGCAAGCAGTAATTGCCGCAATCACCCTTATCCCACGCACTTCCAAGGCCCGTCGGGCTTCAAGAAGTGTTGCACCTGTTGTGATCAAGTCATCGACAAGAATCACATCTGTTTCAACTCCCAGCGCCGGCAATTTATTCCTGTCAATCGCCAAAGCCTGATAAATATTTGTGCTTCGCTCATGCGCATTTAGTTCAGATTGATCTTTGATTTTTCGCGTGTGAACTAACAGATCCATGCAATCCAAAGATTCACTCTTTGCAATGGCATGGGTAATTTCTGATAAAAAATCTCTGCCTCTTTTGCGATTTGAACTCTTGCGTGATGGCGCGGGAACAAGAATGCCCAGTTCAAAATCTCGCAACAATAAATGCAGACTGTGTGATAGCGCATTGATAATTAAATCATCTGCGGATTTAATTCCATTCTCTTTTGCGGAGAGGATAATTCTCTTTGCAACTGGCGAATACAAAACCGCAGAATAAACATGCATTGAATCTAAAGTACTTCGATATAGATGTGGATTCCAAAGAACCCTACATTGAGAGCAAATATTTGGACCAAGTGCGCGGCACCCAAAACATCGAGATGGAAATAATATCTCTGTCAATGAATGAGGTTTGAGCACTGAGTCATGATGGCAAATTAAAAGCATTGCCTGAGAAAAATTTCCAAATACTGTGGGTATTTAGATGGTGTAATCCTTCGGTTCTAGTCGAATTAATCGAGACTCAATTGAGTTACCGGCAATACGAGGCAATGTCAGCACAAAATGCGCACCGCGACCTGGTCGTCCCCAAACTTCGAGTTCACCGTTATGTAGACGTGCATCCTCTAACGCAATGGACAAACCGAGTCCTGTGCCACCGCGAATGCGCGAACGAGATGGATCTGCGCGCCAGAATCGATCAAATACTCGCAGAAGTGAGTTTTCATCAATTCCTATTCCGTGATCTCTTACAGCAACTGCCACATCATTTTCGTTATATTCAAGATGAATGTGAATCGGCTTTGAATCAGCATGGTCAACGGCATTATTGAGTAAATTGCGCAAAATTCTCTCAACACGTCGAGCGTCTGCATTTATGAACAAATCCTCGCTATACGGTTTAAAAATAATTTGAGTTCCATTTTCCTTGGCAACTAGCTCAAGATCTTCAATGCATTTATTGATCAATGAGATGAGATTGAAATCCACTGGCTCAAGAACTGCAACTTCAGCATCAAATCGACTGACTTCTAGTAGATCTTCAAGTAAGCGTTCAAAGCGGTCAATGTTTCCAATTAATAGCTCCGCGCTTCGGGCAATTTGAGGATCAAAGCTATTTCGAGACGAGTAAATAACTTCTGAGGCCATGCGCAGTGTTGTTAGTGGAGTTCTTAATTCGTGTGAAACATCGGAGACAAAGCGCTGTTGAACTCGCGATAAGTTTTCCAAGCGCGTAATCTGTTGCTGAATTGAATCAGCCATTTCGTTAAAAGAAATACCCAGGGTAGCAATCTCGTCTTCACGAGTAACTTGCATTCGCTGATTTAGATCTCCCGAAGTAAATTGTTCAGCAACACGAGCTGCTTCACGCACTGGACGTACTACTTGGCGAGCAACGAGCCATGTGATTAAACCGACCAGAAATACCAATGCAATATCTACAAGAATGATAGATCTCGAAATCAAAGTTAATGTTTTATTTTGGTTAGTCAGAGGGAAAAGCAAATACATTTCGTAGCGTCCAGAACGTGGAATAGAAACCATATCCCCGACGGCAATTGCCGGGACTTTCAGTGAGCCAGCATATTGAATGGTTATGTAAGACCAATTCAACTCTGAAGTACGGCGAACCTTTTCACGGAATTCCTTTGGCAAAGATGCAGGATCTACCAAATTAGATGTCGTGGTGAAATCTTTCTCAACTGGATTCACTAATCGGCCACGCAATAAAACTAATTCTCTTCCGCTTGCACGAGCACCAACTGTTGTTGCAGAACTTACAATTTCTGTAATAAGAGCATCGATTTCCTTGGGAGATCCACTCTTGGCCAGAATTAATCTGTATCGAGCGCCAACAATTGTTGAACGAGCCTCGTTGATTGCCGAATCTAAGTTCACCTGCTTAACACCTGCAGACACGCGAGAATTTAAAATTGATCCCGATAACCAAATAACTGCCGAAGACAAAATGATTGTAGAGAGCAAAACTCGTAGGGCTAAAGAGGTCCGCAGGCGATTACTGATTGTGCCCATCGTTAATTACTTTGATTTCCTGCTTTGTATCCAACTCCACGCACCGTAAGAACAATTTCAGGACGTTCAGGATCGTGTTCAATTTTTGCACGCAATCTTTGAACGTGAACATTTACTAAACGAGTATCTGTTGAGTGGCGATAGCCCCACACTTCACTCAATAGCGCATCGCGGCTAAAGACTCTTCCAGGTTCGCGGGCAAGTGCAACCAATAGATCAAATTCAAGACGAGTGAGTGCGATAACTCTTCCAGCACGAGTGACTTCATGCGCATTAACATCAATACTTAAATCTGAAATTGTTAGTAAACCTGCAACATCTGTATTGGTTCTGCGAAGTCGAGTACGTATACGCGCGACTAACTCTGATTGATGTCGAAATGGCTTAACCATGTAATCATCGGCGCCAGCTTCGAGACCACGTACAACATCATGTGTGTCTCCCTTTGCAGAGAGCATCACTATTGGAACCATAGATTCTGCGCGAATTTGTTTGCACACTTCTATGCCATCTAAACCTGGGAGCATTACATCCAGAAGGACTAAGTCTGGAGGATTATTTCTAAATACCTCCAGAGCTTCGTCGCCTCTGCTTACTAAATAAACATCTATTCCGGCACCGGTTAAAACGATGCCAAGCATTTCTGCTAGGTCCTGGTCGTCATCGACGACCAATACCAAGGTAATTAGCTTCCGTGCTCCCAAGAGTTCAAGTACATATCTTGTGCAGGAGTTAGAACGTCAATTTTTCCACCCATGCTTTGAAGTTTAAGACTTGCAACTTCCTTATCAATATATGTAGGAACTGTGTGAACACCTGGTTTTAGATTCTTAGCTTCTTTAACTAAGTACTCAGCTGTTAGTGCTTGATCAGAGAAAGACATATCCATAACTGATGCTGGGTGACCTTCTGCAGCGCCAAGGTTTACCAGGCGACCTTCAGCAATAAGAAGAAGTCTGCGGCCATCTGCCATGACGTATTCATCTGTTTGGTGACGCATCTTGGCATTCTTCTTCTTAGCATTTTGTTCAAGCCATGCAACGTCAATTTCAATATCAAAGTGACCAGAGTTAGCCATGATTGCTCCATCTTTCATGACTGCAAAGTGCTCATCACGCAATACATCGCGGTT
>JAPOHK010000139.1 GCA_029979485.1 Candidatus Planktophila limnetica | reverse complement strand
TAACCTGCGCTGCGCAAAACGTTCATGACATCGTGGGCGTCCATGTCACAAATCATTACTTCAGGTGCAATTCTGCGCAGAGACAAAATTTCCAAACGCTTATCACTAATTATTTGAGTAATCAGTGCGGGATCTTCGCAGCGGATAAATGATGAAGTATTTCCAACACGCAAGCGACCATGCTTCTTCGCGACATCAGAGATTAAATACTCCAAAGGTTGTGGAATCGCAGTCTTAGATGTTTTGCGCAAAAACTCGATGATCTCATCGCCGGTTTTACCGTGATCTAATCCGCGACGAATTGTTGTATCCGTAAACCTGTAAACAGTTGCACCACCGCGACTTTCAATATCTCCAATAATTGCGAGCACTGCTGCAACTCCATGGACGAGTGGTCCTGGCGCAATTGCGGTGTTATCACTCTGAATAAGTATGTGATCAACTGGTTGTGGCAGATCAGCATCGATGATTTCTAAATCATCGCCTGCCAAGAAACCTTCACCATATTTAGAAATTACGCCTTGTCCAGTAATTCCTAGCCACTCTGCTTCGCGAAGTGTCCACTGCACCATTTCTTCTTGCAGACCTGGATTTCGCTTTGATGGTGCGCACCATTTAACCCGCTCCGTAAAGCTTTTTAAATCAGGTGCAATATTTTTATTCTCTGCCAATAATTGCAGCACCAATGCTCGAGTACTTGCAGCATTTACTCGATCTAGTTCGGGGCCAAGTGCCGCGGTGTTTTTAGATTCAGCGCGGCCAACTAAGCCGCTGACACGAGAAGTAATTAACCAGGGAGCGGCAATTGCTTGCCAACGAACAGATGGTTTTTGAGTTAGCCAGATATCAAAGTTATTTGTTGGCAAGATCTTGTCATCTGCATCAATAGTTACAAGGCCGGCAAGGTAAACCAGTTCTGCAACGAAGGCTGCACAATTTTCATCAATGCCCATATGAGATGCAATAATCTTTAAATCACGAACACCTAATCCACCTGCGCGGAGTGCATCAGCAGGTTCTTGTGCCCAGTACTCGAGGATTTCATCCGCCCATCGCAAGACAGTTGCTACGTTGGCAATTGCAGCTAGTTGAACACTCTTTGCATCGCGTGTGCTGCCCTTAATTTCAGGTGGAGTTACTTCGCGCTCTTTATGCACTTTTCCACCACGTAGATAGATACCAACTTCTCGCGGAAGAATTACTGTGCGCTGATCCAAAGGAACCATAAAGTTTTGTTCAAGTAACCAAGTAACTCCAGGTCCAGGATTTTTAATATCGCCAACGCTTCCTCGTGGCGGTCCCCAGATAAGTCTTTCTAATACTTTCTTAGCTGTATCTGGTGCTTCATCTAGTTTCTTTAAATTTAGTTTTGCCATTGACGCTGGTCCAAGTCCTGCAATTTCACTGCCTAAAACTTCTCGCACAGAATTTGGCAATCTCATTCCATCTTCTGATGGATAAACCAATCCGCGTGCAATTAACTCCGCAAGCGCTTCAGTCGCGGCTTTTTCTGTAACTGCGATAACTTGTTTTTCACTAAAAGGTTCATTGATAACTGCACAGGCTTCAAGAACTTGAAATTGCCATTGATTGAGAGCATCAATGGCTCTGGCAAGACTCGGTGCACTACATGCGCGCACTGCAAGGGATGCAATATCTGATGGAACAGGTGATATGAGATCTGGTCTAAAAGTGAAGAGCTGCAAAAGGGCATCGTCATCTACGGAACGTAGATAGTCGGTAAATGAACGCATTTGCATAACTTGCCTACATTACAGGGGTTTAGATGGTGCTGTGAAATCGAGTTAGCGTGAACGCCTACGCGGTGCCAACCAGATTCCGGCAGCAGCAAGTCTTGAAACTGCAGGGCCAATTATTTTGATAATGAATCGTGCGCGACGAAAATCATGAATCGGCCAACCTTCAGCAAGTGCGCGCAAACTCAAAATTGCATCAGGATTAATTGCGGATGGATGACCCACAGCTTCAAGCAAAGGAAAATCATTATGACTATCGGAATAGGCGTAGCAATCTGAGAGATTAAAACCTTTTTCTTTAGCAAGAGCGGAAATTGCTACAGCTTTTTCTTTTCCATGTAATAACTTTCCGAGCATCTGACCGGTGTATTTCCCGTCGCGAACTTCAGCGCGACTTCCAAGGGCTCCTGTAAAACCTAAATTTTTTGCGATTAAAATTGCCATATCTTGTGGCGCAGCGGTGACTAGCCAAACTTCTTCACCAGCATTTAGATGTTTTTGAGCGATATTAATTGTGCCTTGCCAACACGCAGGAGATACAAATTCATCATAAATTTGCTGACCGATCTCATGAATTTCTTCAACGTTATGGCCACCGATGAATTCAGTTGCCGCATTTTGAAATCGTTTAATTTCCTCTTGTTTCTCTTTGCCCGTTAAACGAAAACGTAAATTAGCTAAAACGAAACGAGAAATATCTGTCTTGGTAAAGTACCCACGTTTGTACATTCCTTTTCCAAGGAAGAACAGGGTAGAACCACGAATAAGCGTGTTATCTACATCAAAAAAGGCAACTCGGTTCGGTGTGAGCGCCATGTCACAACCTTAGCGAGAAGAGTTGGTTTATGACGCTTTATGCTTAGCAGATGAGTTCGACGGTACACGTGGTCAGACATGGGGAAGTACATAACCCAGAAAAAATCCTCTATGGACGTCAACCTGGTTGGACACTGTCAGAACGCGGCCACAAGATGGCTGCAACTCTTGGTGATTGGTCAAAGAGTATTGATTTATGCGCGTTACATGTTTCACCGCTGCAGCGTGCAC
>JAPOHK010000030.1 GCA_029979485.1 Candidatus Planktophila limnetica | reverse complement strand
TCTGTTTCCACGAAGCCGGGAGCGATTACATTGGCTGTGATTCCTCGGCTTCCCAACTCACGAGCAAAAGAACGAGCCATGCCGACTAGCCCTGCCTTGCTAGCCGAATAATTAACTTGACCAGCAGATCCCAACAAAGCAACTACAGAGCCAATGAAAATCAGGCGTCCTCTTTTTAATTTAAGTAATCCTTTCGTTGCTCGCCTAGCAACTCGAAATGCTCCCGTTAAATTAGTGTCCACCACATCCGCAAAATCCTCATCAGGCATTCTCATAACTAAGGCATCTTTAGTTTTTCCGGCGTTACATACAATTACTTCAGGAATTCCCCACGAGCTTTCTATGAAGGTAAAGGCATCCTCGACGCTTTGTGAAGATGAAACATCCAATTGCACGCAATCAAAACCAGCAATTGCATTTCCGGATCGTGTACCGATAACCACGTGGAATCCATCGGCGGCCAAAGTTGAAGCCACAGCCAAACCTATTCCGCGGTTTGCACCAGTTACTAGGGCAATTGGTTTAGATGACATGCGAGAAATCTACTGGCTACTGCGGCGTAGGGTGTATTTCGTCCTGCATCGTGTCTTTATCTCGCCTAGAATCTTCATATGGCCAAAGAAGAAGATGTTTATGACATCACAAGTGCTCAGAAGTCATTGAGTACTGATAAACCTGGTCGTCAACGCCGTTATTTTATTTCCATGATGATTCGTACCGCGTGCTTTATTTTAACCGTAATTCTTCCTAGTCCGTTTCGTTGGGTTGCGTTAGCCGGTGCTGTGTTCTTGCCCTACGTTGCTGTCGTAGTTGCAAATGCAGGAAGAGAAACAATCGTTCCTGGCGCAGCAATACTTAAAAAGAAACCGCGTTCTCTCTCATAAAGTTGAGTTAAAGTATTGCCGTGGTTAAAGAGCAATACTCATTCCTAAAAACACTCTTGGCTCTTACCTTAGTTCTCTTGTGTCTTTGGGCGGCGCAATGGCAATACCAGCGCGGAGTGGACAGACATGCCAGAAACATTTTGATTGCTGATCAATCAGAGTTACCACCAATTCAATTTAGCGATCTCAGAGGAGATATAGCAACATACGAATGGCGCATAATCTCTATTGAGGGAACTTTCGACGATAGTAATCAAATTTTGCTTCGTAATCGTTATCACGATGGCATGTATGGCTTTGAACAATTAACTCTCTTCCGCTTCGGTGATCGAAAAATCTGGGTGGATCGAGGCTGGGTTAAGGCAGGTTCTGATGCGACGGTTCCACCGCAACTACAACCGACGAATGAGCAGAGAATTTCTATTAATGGTCGTTTGTGTTTGGACTCTTCGCTGCCACAAGGAAAATTCTTCGCCGTTTCAAATGATTCACAACGTAATTTAGTTTCACAACTAGATGCCAGAAAGGGTCTACAAACTGAAGAGTTTTATATTGATTTAATCTCAGCTTCCGACACTTCTATGAACCCTGTCGTACCAGTGGAGTTGCCTGAGTTAAGTGATGGTCCACATATGGCGTATGCGTTGCAATGGGTATTCTTTGCAGGTTTAGTAATTTACGGTAGACGTCTCATTCGCAAAACCGCCTAAATCCTGGCGAGCATAAAGTTCGGAATAAAGCCCGCCTGCACTTACAAGATCCTCATGTGTGCCTCGTTGAGCAATTACTCCTTGCTCTAGAACAATAATCTGGTCGGCATCTTTTACCGTACTAAGTCGATGAGCAATAACAATGCTGGTTCTCCCAGTAAGAGCTGTTTTCAACGCTTGCTGAACCAAAGCTTCATTTTCAGAATCCAAGTGCGCCGTTGCTTCATCCAAAATTACAACAGAAGGAGACTTTAGAAGCAAACGCGCAATTGCCAATCTTTGCTTCTCTCCCCCGGATAATCTGTGACCTCGCTCGCCAACCAATGTATTAAACTTATTAGGAAGAGAATCAACTAAATCCCAAATTTGTGCCGCACGACAAGCTTCCTGCATCTCTTTCTCAGTTGCATCATGTTTTGCATATCGAAGATTATCGGCAATGCTTTCATGGAACAGATGGGCATCTTGAGTAACAACACCAATATTTGAACGCAATGAATCTAAGGTTAAATCTCTAATATCGATGCCATCGACTTCAATGCTTCCGCTAGTTACGTCATAAAGTCTAGGAACTAGAGCGCTTATTGTTGTTTTACCTGCGCCAGATGGCCCAACTATTGCTGTGAAAGTTCCTGATGCAACCTTGAAAGAAACTCCTTTTAGAATCTCTCCGCTTTCTATCTGTTCTTCTTTTGCGGCCGATTCAAGTGATGCCAGTGATATTTCTTCTGGCTTTGGATAAGAGAAATGCACGTTTTTGAACTCTACTGATGGAATCTTTTTAGCTAGTACTTTTGCATTGGTCTTATCAGTAACCATCGGTTGCAGATCTAGTACTTCAAAGACTCTTTCAAAAGAGACTAGTGCGGTCATGACATCAATTCGAACATTAGAGAGTGCAGTCAGAGGTCCATACAAGCGAGCCAAGAGAGCAGTTATTGCTAGGAGTGTTCCCACAGTGACGATGCCACTGAGTGCTAAGTGGCCTCCGATGCCATAGGCGAAAGCGGTAGCGACTGCCGCAACACTAGTTAAGGCTATAAAAAAAATTCGATTGAGCATCGCCATGGATATTCCAATATCAGCTACACGTCGTGCTCTAGAACGAAAAGATTCATTTTCCTGTCCTGGCTCTCCATAGAGCGCAACCAACATGGCACCTGAAACATTGAATCGTTCTGTCATTCTGGATGACATTGCTGCATTCAGATCAAAAGAGTCTCTAGTCAAAGCTTGGAGCTTTCGACCCACCCATTTAGTGGGAATCAAGAAAACTGGTAACAAAACAAGAGATACCAGTGTGATCTGCCATGAAAGAAAGAGCATGGTTGTTGTAACCAAAATCAAAGTGATGACATTGCTCAAAACACCTGATAAGGATGATGTAAATGCTTGTTGTGCACCAATTACGTCTGAATTAATTCGTGAGATTAAGGCACCTGTTTGAGTGCGAGTGAAGAATGCTATGGATTGCTTTTGAACATGTGCAAAAACTTGAGATCGCAAGTCATAGATCAATCCTTCGCCTATCCGCGCAGAAAACCATCGACCAACGATGCTCATCACAGCATCAGCAATCGCCAGTAAACCGACAATGAATGCTAGTTCAGTAATCAACGGACCGTTTTTAGGAATAACTCCATCATCAATTAACTTACGCAGAATTAATGGAGTAGCCACAACCAAGAACGCATCTATAACAACGGTGAAGAGAAATACAGAGAGATATTTTCGATAAGGTCTAGCGAAATCAAAAATTCTTTTGACTGTACCTGCCTTGAGCTTTTGTTCCTTTACCGAAGGATCTGCAGTCATTGACCGGTGGGTCATCCAAACTGCTTGCATCGACATTGTTAAACCGTGAATCCCAACGCTCTTAGTTGTTCTCGACCATCATCAGAAATTTTGTCTGGTCCCCAAGGTGGCATCCATACCCAATTAATTTTTACATCAGTTGTCATCCCGGCCAAAGCTTGACGAGTTTGATCTTCAATGACGTCTTGCAATGGGCATGCCGCAGATGTAAGAGTCATGTTAAGAACTGCAATATTGGATTCATCAACCATTACGTCATAAATCAAACCTAAATCAACTACATTGATTCCTAATTCGGGGTCGACTACATCCTTCATGGCCTCTGTTACATCATCAACGCTGGTTGTCATAGTGCACCCTTCTATCTGTGGCTTAGTTTAGTTCCTTTTCTGGGCTTGTACCGACGCATCTTTAAATGCCATCCAACCCAATAAGGCACATTTAATGCGCGCTGGGTATTGAGATACTCCTGCAAAAGCCACAGCATCTTCGAGTACAGATTCATCTGGCGATCCGCTTCCCTTGCTCTGCATCAAAGCGACGAATTCATCGAAAATGGTCTGCGCTTCTGAGAGCTCTTTATTCATCATCAACGAACTCATGATTGATACGCTGGCTTGAGAGATAGAACAACCAACGCCATCCCATGAAATTGCTGAAACCTTTTGTCCCTGCAAAGTTAAATTGAGAGTAATTTCATCGCCACAACTTGGATTGATGTGATGAACCTGGGCATCATAGGAAGTAGCAAGCCCTTTATTCTCGGGATGCTTGTAATGATCAAGAATAACTTCTTGATACAAATTATCTAATTGCATTACTGACCAAAATATTTCTTCGCATCTTTGATTGCTGCGATGAGTGCGTCAATATCCGAATTATCGTTATACAGATACAGGGAAGCTCTAGTAGTTGCGGGTACCCCTAAAGCACGAGTAAGCGGCCATGCGCAGTGATGTCCCGTGCGGACTGCGATACCTGCACTATCTAAGTACTGACCAAGATCATGAGGATGGATAGCCTCAACAGTAAATGAAACCGTTCCTCCGCGAAGTGAAATATCTGTCGGTCCTACAACTGCAATACCAGGAATCTGATTCAATTCATTTAACAAATATCCCGTCAGCGCTTTTTCATGTTCGTGAACTTTTTCAAGACCAATACTTTGTAAGTACTTGATTCCCGCGGCTAAGCCCACAACTTGAGCCATATTAGGAACACCAGCTTCAAATTTGCGAGGTGCTTCGGCCCATGTTGCATCAGTCATTGTCACATTTTCAATCATGGACCCGCCAAATAAGAATGGTGCAAGATTATTGAGTAATTCGTAACGCCCCCATAAAACTCCAACTCCTGTTGGACCCAATATTTTATGACCAGAAAAAGCTAAGAAGTCTGCACCTAGATTGGTCACATCAACAGGGATATGTGGAACAGATTGGCATGCATCAACAATCACAATGGCCCCAACTTTGTGAGCTTTTTCAATGATGTGATCTAAGTTATTTATCGTTCCAAGAACATTAGATTGTTGAGTAATTGCAACAATTTTGGTCTTAGAAGTGATCAACGAATCAATATTTGACTCGTCCAAACGTCCATCAGAAGTAACGCCAAACCATTTAAGTTCAGCACCGCTTCTCTTTGCGAGTTGTTGCCAAGGTATTAAATTTGCGTGATGCTCCATTTCAGAAACAACGATGGAGTGCTCAGAACCAATGGCGAACTGGCTACCAGGTTCTGCATTACTGAAGGCGTATGCCAATAGATTTAAGGATTCAGTAGCGCTTTTCGTAAATACGATTTCTTCTGTCTTGGCACCGAGGAATGATGCAACTGTTTCTCTTGATGCTTCAAACATCTCTGTTGCTTCTTCGGCAAGTTGATGTGCACCTCTGTGCGCGGCCGCATTGTGTTTTGCATAGAAATCAACTTCAGCGTCAATCACCACTTGTGGTTTTTGGCTGGTTGCTCCGCTATCTAAGTAAACAAGTTTTTTGCCGTCGCGAATAGTGCGCGTAAAGATAGGAAAATCTTTGCGTATACGTGCGACATCAAGTGACATAAGGTGATTTAGCTACCGACGTATTCGGCATACCCCTCGGCTTCGAGTTTATCTGCTAACTCGGGACCGCCCTCTTCCACAACTTTGCCGTTAGCAAATACATGCACAAAATCGGGTTTGATATAACGAAGAATTCTTGTGTAGTGAGTGATTAAAAGTACTCCAAGATTGTTTGCGTCCTTGGCGCGATTAACGCCTTCAGAAACAATTCTCAAAGCGTCAACATCTAATCCAGAATCTGTTTCATCAAGAATGGCAATTTTTGGCTTGAGCAATTCAAGTTGCATAATCTCATGACGCTTTTTTTCTCCGCCAGAGAATCCTTCATTAACATTTCGTTGAGCAAAACTTGGATCTATTGAAAGTGCATCCATTGCTTCTTTTACCTCTGTTACCCACGTACGAAGTTTTGGAGCTTCACCACGCAATGCAGTGGCTGCAGTGCGAAGGAAGTTTGATACTGAAACTCCGGGTACTTCAACTGGGTATTGCATCGCCAGGAACAATCCTGCTTTTGCCCGTTCGTCAACGCTCATCTCTAGAACATCTGCTCCATCTAGCGTTACAGAGCCTCCGGTGATTGTGTACTTCGGATGCCCAGCAATCGAATAGGCAAGAGTAGATTTACCTGAACCATTGGGTCCCATAATTGCGTGTGTCTCACCGGACTTAATTGTTAGATCAACACCTTTAAGAATCTCTACTGCACCGTTCTCTGTATCTACCGAAACCTGAAGGTTGCGAATTTCTAGTGTGCTCATTTTTACCTGTTATCTCTCGTATGTGGGTTGGTCTAATAATTAATTAACTTTGACTTCTACAACATCATCAACAACATTTACTGGGTAGGTTTTGGCAGGGATATTGGCTGGCAGTGTGAGCGCCTCGCCTGTACGTAAATCAAACTCCGCGCCATGCAACCAGCATTCGATTTTGAAATCAGTCACGTCACCTTCAGACAAAGAGGCATCTGAATGCGTGCACAAATCACCAATTGCAAAAACTTCTTCTCCGATGCGCGTCACACAGATATCTTCACCGTTAACATTTATCTTCACCGGTTTACGATCCTGTAACGCTGAAAATTTCAAAGAACTCATATCATGCACCTGCTTTAACTAATTCAGAATCTATACGCTCCATGAGTCGCACTTGAACTTCTGAGTCAGAAATTTCACTGATGATCTCATTAAAGAATCCGCGAACTACCAAACGTCGAGCATCTTCTATTGAAATTCCTCGCGACATTAAGTAAAAGAGTTGTTCATCATCGAAGCGACCCGTTGTACTTGCGTGGCCCGCTCCCACAATTTCGCCTGTTTCAATCTCAAGATTAGGCACCGAATCCGCACGCGCACCATCTGTTAGCAACAAGTTGCGATTGAGTTCATATGTGTCTGTTCCTTCGGCATTTGCCCTAATGAAAACATCACCAATCCATACTGTATGAGCTTTCTCGCCGGAGAGCGCTCCTTTGTAATTCACTCGAGATTTAGCCTGTGGAACACAATGGTCGACGAAAATGCGATGTTCGAAGAATTGTCCAGTGGTCGCGAAATAAACCCCTAGTAATTGAGCGTCTGCACCTGGGCCTGTGAATTCAACAGTTGGAAGCAATCTCACAACAGAACCACCGATTGTGACTGTAATTGATTTGAAATTTGCGTCCTTATCCACGATTGCGTGGTGCTTTGCAACGTGAACGGTTTGTGAATCCCATTCCTGCAAGGTTACGAAGGTTAGCGATGCTCCAGATTCAACCTTGAATTCGATTTCTTCTGCAAGTAACGTATTGCCTGTATTTGAGGCAACCACTGTTGCACGAGCATTCGAACCAATATGAATTAAAACCCGTGAATACTCCGCTGAAGTAAGATCAAAAGATTCTCTATTTAGAAGAATAGGTTCACTTAATTCTGAATTTGAAGCAATTTTTAGAACCGCTACATCTGACGAAAATTCTCGAACGCGATTCATGATCGCGTCATCAGTGGTACTCAATGATGGAAGTAATTCACGTGAGACTCTCTCGAAAGTCACACCAGGTACTGATGCTGATTTAAGTGAAAGTGAACGATGTGTAGCAATAGCTGCTGACCCGTCGTGTAGTCCCTTTAAGCGGTTAAGGGGTGTGAATCGCCACGCCTCTTCCCTACCGTGAGGAACTAAAATATTTGATGTAAGGACACTCATTAACCAACTGCGCCTTCCATTTGAAGTTCAATCAAACGGTTAAGTTCGATGGCGTATTCCATAGGAAGTTCTCGTGCAATTGGTTCGATGAATCCACGAACAATCATTGCCATTGCTTCATCTTCAGTTAATCCTCGTGACATCAGGTAGAACAATTGATCATCACTAACTTTGGAAACCGTGGCTTCGTGACCCATTGATACGTCATCTTCACGTACATCAACATATGGATACGTATCTGAACGAGAAATGGTGTCAACCAAAAGTGCATCACACTTAACCGTGCTCTTTGAATGATGAGCTCCTTCTTGAATTTGAACTAAACCACGGTAGGAAGTGCGACCTCCACCACGAGCAACTGATTTAGAAATTACTGATGAAGATGTGTAAGGAGCTGCGTGAACCATCTTTGCACCAGAATCTTGGTGTTGACCTTCTCCCGCAAACGCAAGAGAAAGTGTTTCACCTTTAGCGTGAGGACCCATCAAGAAAATCGCTGGGTACTTCATAGTTACCTTTGATCCAATGTTTCCATCCACCCATTCCATCGTTGCGCCTTCAGCGCATGTGGCACGCTTAGTAACCAAGTTGTAAACATTGTTAGACCAGTTTTGAATCGTTGTGTAACGAACGCGCGCGCCCTTCTTTACAATGATTTCAACAACGGCAGAGTGCAGGGAATCTGATTTGTAGATTGGAGCAGTACATCCTTCTACATAGTGAATGTATGAATCTTCATCTGCAATGATCAAAGTACGTTCGAACTGTCCCATATTTTCTGTATTGATTCGGAAATATGCTTGTAAAGGAATGTCTACGTGCACGCCCTTTGGAACGTAGATAAAT
>JAPOHK010000008.1 GCA_029979485.1 Candidatus Planktophila limnetica | reverse complement strand
TGGAGGTTCAGGTACAACAACATACGCAGAAAACATCGGCGTAATGGCTGCTACTCGCGTCTACTCAACTGCTGCATATTGGATCGCTGGAGTTGGAGCAATCCTTCTCTCGCTTTCACCAAAATTTGGTGCAGTTCTTAGCGCAACACCTGTTGGTGCACTGGGTGGCGTTGGCGTTGCACTCTTCGGAATGATCGGTGTTCTTGGTGCTCGAATCTGGATTGATAACCGTGTTGATTTCGCAAACTCAACAAATCTCTTAATCGCGGCATCTGCTCTCATCATCGGTATCGCTGACATCTCTTGGACAAGAGGTGACTACACATTTAACGGAATCATCAACGCAACTTTGGTTGCAGTTGTTGGTCACCGTGTGTTAACAGCACTTTCTAACTCGCGCAAGTAAGTAAGATAAAGCTATGGTGATTCCATCGCGGCTACCTGAATACATCGTGGCCGCGATGGTAATCATCTTGGCGCCAGGTCCCAGTGTTTTATTCGTTATTGCCCGTGCGATTGCATGGGGACGCAAAACAGCAGTATTTACAGTCGCAGGAAATGTCTCCGGAGCATTCGCGCTATCAACACTTGTCGCAATCGGGCTCGGTCCAATTCTTCAAAGATCAGATCTTGCATATGCCGCCATTCAATGGGGTGGGGGTTTGTATCTCATGTACTTAGGCATTGATGCCATACGACAACGAAAAGTTCACGCCGAAGATATGCGCAATCAAGGTGATGTCGCTCCAGGTATCGCACGTTCGATGCGTGATGGATTTTGGGTAGGAGCACTTAATCCAAAGGGATTAGTTTTTTATGCAGCTATATTGCCGCAATTCGTTGATCGTGAAAAAGGCAGCGTTGCACTTCAATTAATTTTCCTTGGAGCAATTTTTTCAATTCTTGCATTTATTTCAGATGGCTCATGGGGATTATTGGCCGGAACAGCTCGACAATGGTTGGCCACCGATCCAAAAAGATTAGAAAAACTACGCGCCACAGGTGGAACGGTAATGATTATTCTCGGAATCTCAGTTTTAATCTCTGCAATTGTCAGTGCTTAGCGAGAAGATACCTACATGAAAAAACCTGCTGCGCCTGCGACTGAATTTATATCTCCTTCTGATCTTACATTTGGTTTATCTACATGCAAAAGATGTTTATGGATCAAATACTGGTTCAAAGTAACAATGCCAGGTGCTTTTCCTTTGGTCGGTACATTGGCTGATTTACAAGAAAAACACTTTCGCGGAGCATCGATGCAAGATCTAGACCCTTCACTTCGACCAGGAAAAGTTACGCAATGGGGCGGATGGGTTAAGAGCAAGCCAATGAAAATAAACGGTTTTGAAACTAGATGGCACATTCGTGGGAAATATGACTTGGTTGCCTCTAATGAAGATGGCACCGTGGCTCTAATTGATTGCAAAGTTTCTGATAGCTCGCGCGATAACGGTGAGTTCTATGCACCACAATTAGAAGCATACGCACACTCCCTTGAAAATCCTTTGCAAGGTAACGCTGTGAGTGTCGCAACGATGGGTTTACTTGTGTGGAATCCAAATGCGGCTTTTGATATTAAAGATAAGCAAGGATTCTTTGCTGCCCAACATTACTTACCTGTAGAACGCGATGAAACTCAATTCATGGCGCTAATTGAAGATTTGATTAATGTCTTAGAGGGCGACTTTCCTGACGCCGGACCAAAGTGTCCAACTTGTAACTATCTTATTCAGAGAGCTGAATTAGAGAATTAATCCTCGGATTCATCCTTTAACTCATCTTTTCTGCGACTTGCATAAATATCAACATACTCTTGCCCTGACAACTCTTGAATTCTTTTCATAATTTGATCAGTAACATCACGTAAGTAGAGCAAATCAGATGAATCACCTTCGAAAAACATAGGTTCGCCAAAAACCATTTTTACTCGCATAATTTTTGGAATTACTTTTCCAGTCGGCTGAATTTTTTCTGTGTTAAACATCGCCACAGGGATAACGGGAGCACCCGATTCAATTGCTAAGCGAGCAATTCCTGTTCGACCTTTGTATAAGCGGCCATCTGGTGAACGAGTCCCTTCAGGATAAATTCCTAAGCATTCGTTATCTGCCAAAACCTGTAAACCTGTTATTAGAGCTGCCTCGCTGCGACGACCTCCAGAGCGATCAACTGGAACTTGTCCCAATGCAATAAATGTTAATTTCTTGAGCAATCCTTTAGGTCCAGGTGATGTGAAGTATTCGGATTTGGCCAAAAAAGTAACTTTGCGAGGCACAACTAACGGCATGAAGATTGAATCGCTAAAGGATAAGTGGTTACTTGCGATGATCACGGGTCCAGTTGCCGGAACATTTCGAAGTCCCGTTACTTTAGGACGAAAAGCCAACATTAAAAATGGTGTCAGGAAAGCGCGGAGTACCCCGTATGGAAGATTATTCACATTCATCTTCACTCCGCTTCTGCTAGAAATTCAGTCGAAATGTCTGCTCCTAATTTAGTGGATACCTGCCACTGTGCCACTATTTGAGCGTGAGCGATACCCCAACACCAAAGGATCCGAGCGATGATGAGATGGATCTCATTAATTCGGAGTTCGAATCAATGGTTGCAGGTTTATCACTCGATGAATCCACGCCAAATACTTTTTTAGATGATTTAGATAATGCATCTGTTCACGATGACAACCACTTCCAGGAACCAAATCCATCGTGGCCAGGAATTAGAAACTTCTTTATTAGTGCTCGATTAGCTATCAAACGTTGGCTTCGACACGAAAACAATCGAGATGATGGAGTGGAACTGTAATGAGTCAAGAGTTTAAATGGGGAATCCTCGGTACCGGAGGAATCGCGCGAGCATTTGCACGCGACTTATCTTTTCTGAACAATCACATCGTTGCAGCTGTTGGCTCCAGAACTAAAGAAAGTGCAGAAGATTTCTCAATGGAATTCCCTGGCTGCACCGCACATGGAAGTTACGAAGACTTAGTTACGGATCCCAATATTGATGCTATTTATGTTGCAACTCCGCATCCAATGCACGTTACGCATACCGTTTTAGCACTGAATGCTGGTAAACCAGTTTTGTGTGAAAAACCATTTTCAATAAATACCGCAGAAGCTCGCCAGATGATCGAAGCCTCCATCGAAAATAACGTTGCACTTTTAGAAGCCATGTGGATGCGATTCTTGCCACACATATTTACTCTTCGAAAGATTCTCGCTAGTGGAATCCTCGGAGAAATAATTAGCGTAACTGCAGACCATGGACAACGTTTAGCAGATCAGGGAATACCTAGATTAATCGAACCATCTTTAGCAGGTGGAGCACTCTTAGACCTGGGAATTTATCCTGTTTCATTTGCCCACATGGTTCTTGGGGTTCCTGAAAGAATCCAGGCAGATGCCATCATGACTGAAAAAGGTGTTGACGCCTCAACATCAATGCTCTTTACATACAAATCTGGAGCGCAAGCAATTCTTACGACAACTATGATTGCTCAAACACCATGTCGTGCTGTGATCTCAGGCAAGAATGGTTGGTTAGAAATAGACCGCACTTTTTATAATCCTGCAGCTATGCGTGTTCATTTATTTGACGGCTCAATTACTGAATATCCAAGTGATTACAAAGGTCATGGCTTACGTGAACAAGCCATTGAATTTGAGAAAATTGTGCGTAGTGGAAATTATGAATCAGTGCATTTAACTCACAAACACACCTTGGAAATAATGGAGTTAATGGATCAGATCAGAAATAAAATTGGATTGAAGTACCAGCAAGATTAAGTGTGTGACTAGCGTCTAGCTAAGTCTGCAACGCCTATTAAGCCAGCTTGATTCCCTAGAGCTGCTGAAATAATTTCTGGGTAGGGATGTTTACCAGCAAAAGGCATGTAACGCGCCACCGCTTCGCGAGTGGGCTTGAGCAAAATATCTCCAGCATCGATTACTCCCCCACCAATAATTACGCACCGAGGATCCAGAATCACGCTTAATGATGCAATACCTGCGCCCAGCCATTGTGCCGTTGTATTAAAGGCTGCAAGAGCTACAGGATCACCATCGCGTGCGGCATCTGTAACTGCCGTACCGGTTAATCCATTAACGCTTCCATCGCCACGAGCCAATAAATTTCGCGCTAGTTCTGGACTTGCAGCAATTGCTTCTCGTGCATGACGCAGTAATGCATTACCCGAGGCGTATTGTTCAAAACATCCACGCGCGCCACAACCACATAAGTGACCTTCAGGAACAACTCGCAAGTGACCGAACTCTGCAGCTACACCAAATGCACCACGGTGCAGATTGCCATTTACAACTAACCCGCCCCCGATTCCAGTTCCAATTGTAAGCAGCATAACGTGATCATGATTTTTTCCTGCACCAAATTTCGCTTCTCCCCATGCTGCAGCATTTGCATCGTTTTCAATTATTACTGGAAGGCCGATTAATTCGTGCAACTCTTTATCAAGATTAACGCCGTTCCAATCAGCGATATTTGGAGCAGCCAACATAGTTTTTCGATCTGAAGAAACAAAGCCTGCAGCAGATAACCCCACTGCTTGGATTGAATGATCAGCGATTAATTCTTTAGCTAAATCAGCAATTCTCTGAGTGAGTTTGCGCCCACCTTCACGCGGAGTTTCACTTCGAATGTGCTTAAGAACTGTTCCTTGCGCATCTACTACCCCGCCTAATAATTTAGTGCCACCAACATCGATTCCAATTGTGAGTGACATAAGCGGAATCTAAATTTTTTAGTTTTCTGCGTGTGCTTTGAGTTGAGATAGTGCTTGATCAATAGTCGCTTTTTCAGCTTTTGTACGCATCATTGCTGGAATTGGCATTGATACCTCAACACCTAGTTCGTATGTAACAGAAGTTGTGTCAGCATCTATTGCCTTAGTGATGTAGGCACCATTCATTGCGGTGAGAAGATCTGCATCTTCTAGAGAAAATTCAAGACGTTCCGGGGCTGCGCTCCAGTCATAATTCAAAAGAACACGGTCTTTCATCATTCCTGCATCGATAGCAACCTTGACGCTTGTTGCTCTGCCTTGATCATCTGTGGATTTGACTTCAGCACTCTTAATCGCTGTGGACCAGGTTGGATAGGACGCTAGATCAAAAAGAATCGCTCGGACCGCATCGATTGGTGCGTCAATAGTGATAGTTGAAGTACTTAGTTCGCTCATGGGCACAGGCTACCCTCAAGTAAGGCCTCTTCCACAAAATAACCTGAGCGCGCTAGCGTTAGCCGCATGAACGAGATCTCAATCCCGGCCATCGTGCCAAATGCCAGCGCTGGAAACCTCACAAACCTTGTATCCGAACGTGCATGGTTTGAACCTGAACGCATCATGCTCTCTCGTCCCCTTGGAGATGGTTGGCAAAGCGTTACTGCAAAAGAGTTTGAAGCCGAAGTTCGTGCAACTGCCAAAGGTTTAGTTGCCGCAGGAATAAATATTGGTGATCGTGTAGCAATCATGTCTCGTACTCGCTATGAGTGGACAATTTTAGATTTTGCAATTTGGTATGCAGGTGGATGTGTTGTTCCAATCTATGACACTTCTTCTGCTGAGCAAATTGATTGGATTCTTAATGACTCAGGCTCTGTTGCAATAATTGTTGAAACTCCCGCACTCCGTGATTTAGTCAAAACAGTTCAACCTGCGCACACAAAACGTATCTGGACGATGACGGAAAATGTTCTTGCAACACTCGAGTACGACGGCGCAGCCGTCAGTGATGAAGAGATTGAAAAGCGCAGAAACGCTCTGCTGCCAGAGACGCTTGCAACTTTGATTTATACATCAGGAACAACTGGTAAGCCAAAGGGTGTTCAACTCACCCACGCAAATTTCTTGTCTGAGTGCGGAAACGTAGTTCAAGCCGCAAATGATCTTTTCCTAAAGCCAGGTGGCTCAACGCTACTGTTCTTACCAGTTGCACACGTATTTGGACGAATGGTTCAAATTGGATCAGTTGCTGCCGGTTTACACCTTGCACATTGCAGTGATCCTGTTGGACGCCTACCAATTGATCTTGCATCATTTAAGCCAACATTCGTACTTGCAGTACCTCGTATCTTTGAAAAGGTTTACAACGGTGCAGAAGCAAAAGCTGACGCAGCTGGTAAAGGAAAAATTTTCAGAAAAGCTGCAGATATTGCGATTGCCTACAGCCAAGGAATTGAGAGTGGAAAAATCTCAACCGCTCTTCGCCTCAAGCACGGCTTGTTCGACAAACTCGTATATTCAAAAATTCGCACAGGTTTAGGCGGTCGAGTTGAAGCCGCCATTTCTGGTGGAGCTCCACTTGGTGAACGTCTCGGTCACTTCTATCGTGGCGCAGGAATAACAATTCTTGAAGGCTATGGCCTTACAGAAACAACTGCTGGTGCAACTCTTAATCTGACCAAAAACATCAAAGTTGGATCCGTTGGACGACCAATTCCAGGTACAACAATTAAAATCGCAGAAGATGGCGAAGTTCTTATTAAGGGACCAATTGTCATGCAGGGATATTGGAAAAATGAAGCGGCTAACTCCGAAGTCTTTTCTGGAGATCGTTGGTTTCACTCCGGAGACCTTGGCAAGTTAGATGACGAAGGTTTCCTTTACATCGTTGGTCGTAAGAAAGAATTAATCGTTACCGCAGGCGGAAAAAATGTTGCACCTGCGGTACTTGAAGACAGATTACGTGCTCATCCATTAATTAGTCAGTGCATGGTCGTTGGTGATAACCAACCATTTATCGCATCGTTAATCACGATTGATCAAGATGCTCTGAAAACTTGGGTGACTGCAAACAAGAAAGATGGCGCATCTCTTGCTGATCTAGCAAACGACCCAGATCTCATTTCGGTCATACAAACTGCAGTGGATGAAGCAAACAAAGCTGTGTCAAAAGCGGAATCCATTCGCAAATTCACAATTTTGCCTACAGACTTCACAATCGCAGGCGGACAACTAACAGCCAAGCTTTCGTTAAAACGACACGTGATTGGAAAAGAATTCGCAGCAGAAATCGCCGCACTCTTTGAAAAGTAGTTGACGCAACCCGAACGAATTCGAATTGCTCAAGAGTTACATGATGGAATAGCACAAGATCTTGTCGCGCTTTCATATTCCCTTGATCTCTTACTGGCCGAACCCCAGACTCCAGCAAGCACGAGAATCGAACTCCGAAATATAATTTTTTCTGTCACAGCGATGATTGAAAAGGTTCGTACTGAAATATTTAATCTGCGCGCGAATAGCTCAGAAACACTAGAAGATTCACTTCGAGCGCTAATTGTCGACCTAGGAAGTTCAATCGAGTTAAACCTCTCGCTAGAAGATTGCAACTTTTCAGAACAGGTCGAAGATGAATTACTTGCTATCTCTAGAGAGTTTCTGCGCAATTCCATCAAGCACTCTGGGGCTAGCGTTATAGAACTTACGATTGAAAAAAGTGAGAATGGAAGCACTTATTTATTTAAAGATAACGGTAGAGGGATCAATCCTTCGATCTCTTCTGGTTTTGGAATACGTGGCATTCAGGAACGTTGTTCATCTATTGAAAGTGAGCTAACTGTGACAAGTGATGATAGTGGTACTAAATACTTGATTTCGATACCGTCATGAAAGTTCAACTCTCAGTATTGGTAATTGATGATCATGAGAGTGTGAGGGCAGGAATTAAAGTGGCGCTCTCGCGCGCAGGCCATATTTGCGTAGGCGAAGCAAGCAGTGTCTCTGAAGCACGTGCACAAATTGCACATACAAATCCGCAGGTAATAATTGTGGATCTTTCTTTACCAGATGGAAATGGTTTAGAGATAGTTCGTTGGGCTCGCTCCATTTCAAATCGAATTGGCATAGTTGTTCTAACACTTAATCCCGCTCAAGATTTTCTTCTTACAGTCATGAAATCCGGTGCTAGTGCCTTTGTTGAGAAAAGCGCACCACTTGTTGAACTCATCTCTGCAATAGAGCACTCCCAGGTAGCGCCACTATCCTTCAGCGCGCAAGGAATTACTCGTGCGATGAAGAAAGATCACGACGCAAACGCCCTAACAATGCGCGAACTGCAGGTTTTAGAAAAACTCTCCGATGGATTAAGTGCAGGTGATATTGGTCTTGAATTGTTCATTACAGAAGCCACAGTCAAAACTCATTTGGCATCTATTTATAGAAAATTGGATTCAAAAAATAGAATCCAAGCAATAATTGCTGCTAAGAAAATTGGACTACTGATCAAGCAATAAAGAATTGAATTCTTTTGACCAAATATCCCATCGCCATTGATCAACTATCCAATTGCGCCCAGCTGCGCCCATATGCGAAGCGCGCTCTGCGTTGCTACAGACATCGATAACAGCGGATGCAATCTGATTGACATCTGTTCCATCTACGCAAAAGCCAGTCACACCCTCCAGTACAGCATCTGGCGCGCCCCCAGAATTGCCAGCAACAACCGGGATTCCACAGGAGCTAGCTTCAAGATAAACAATTCCCAAACCTTCAACTTCTAATCCAAAAAAACGCGACCTCGAAGGCATCGCAAAGAGATCTGCAGCAGATAAATAGATCGGAAGTTTGTCATAGAGAATCCTGCCAACAAAAGTAACGCTCTCTTCAAGTGAGAACTTTTTTACGAGTTTATCCAAGTGATTTTTGTAAGGTCCTTGACCAACAATTAACAGATGGGCATTAGGAATTTTTCTCAGGATGGTAGGCATTGCTTCAATAAGCTTGTCCTGCCCTTTTCGATGTACAAGGCGCCCAACAGAAATAATAATCTTCTTACCCTGCAAACCAAGTTCGACTCGTTTTTCAAATCCATCAGCTCGCGGGATGAAGTGCGCGGTATCAATTCCTGGTGCAATTCTAACCAATCTCTTTCTACTCTTTGCAGAAAGAGTTTTAGAAATTGCCTTACGAGTAAATTCTCCTAAGTAGGTCAGATGATTAACGTTCGCACCGATGCGTTTTATCGCAAAGTTAAACGGAAAGATCTTTGCCCACCAAACTTCATGGCCATGAGTGAGTGCGATTATCTTCTTGACACCAATTTTTCGCAGAGATTTACTCATAAAAGCTAGTGGTGCAGCAGCTCCGAAAATGACCACATCAATGTTGCATTCGACAATAATTCTTTTTACTTTATGAGTTACTCTCCAAGACGGAAGCAGTACCTTGCTCTTATCCCGCAGAACCTGAACGCCGAATTTATCTCGCCAATCCTGGTCATACGCTGATGTTTCGCCTTGGTTGGACGTGAAAACAATGACCTCATGACCGGTAATTCTCTCCAATAATCCAATTACAAAAGTTTCAATCCCGCCTGTGCGCGGCCCAAAATCATTTGTGACTAGGAGAATTTTTTTATAAACGTTTTCCACCTCTAAATTTCTTTCGACCCATATCCATAGTCGCTACTTTTACTCGCGATCCAGAGCGCGGAGCATGAACCATTTTGTTTCCGCCTAGATAGATGCCTACGTGAGAAATCGGTGAGCCAAAGAAGACTAAATCTCCAGGTTTGAGATTGGATCTTGTAATTAGCTTCCCGTAACGAAATTGCGCTGCTGAAGAATGAGGAAGTGATACTCCAGCAGCTTGGAATGCCCGCATCGTTAATCCTGAACAATCCCATGTTGTTAATCCGTCTGCTCCAAAGACGTATCGATCACCAATTTGTTTGAGTGCATATTTCAAAGCCACACCAGCTCGGCCAGAAACCCCGCTCGCGCTTTTTGCAGCTTCTAAGGATGACGCCTGATCGGCATTTTCTTGCTCTTCTGCCAATCGAGCCAAACGTTCTCGATCCTCTTTCTTTAATTGAGCCAGAAGTTTTTCTGCTTCTTGCAATTTGGATTCAGCTAAACGAGCTTGGGCTTGATACTTCTTTTGCGTTGCTGCGATTAATGCAACTTTGTCTGCCACTGTTAGCGTAGTTGCATTGAGACGTTGCTCGGCCGCCTGAAATTTATTGAGTTGAATAGATTTACGACGCGTAAGCGCATCTAGAGAACCCGCAGCAGATAGATACAACGTCGGATCTGATGAAAAGAGCAATTCAAGACTCTGGCTTAATCCGCCATTTTTGTATTGATCAATTGCAATTGCTCCCAGAGATTTAGAGAGTTCGGAAACATTTTGTCCCTGAACTGCCGCTTTTTGTTTAATTCCTGTGAGAGTTTTAGTTAAAGCGGCCAACTTAACTTTTGCCTCCTGCGCGCCTTCAGCCGCAGCTGTTGCATCTTCTTCTAGTTGGCGAACTTTTGCCTGAACTTCAGCCAGAGTTGGCGCGGCTTGCGCTTCTGTAGATAGGAGCAAGGAGGAAATCAACGAACTTGTAAGTACAAGTGTGATCCCAGCACGCTTACTCATGAAATGCATAGTTATGAGGTTAACCTGTCACAAGAGCGAGCCTCAACTTCAAACGCGCCTGCAAGCCTGAGAAAACCCGCAAAATGAGGAAATTTAGCGGGCGTTCACCCCGTTTGCACCTGATCTTCAAGCGCTTGGAATTTGAGCTCTTTGCTGATTTCGCGTGATGCAAGAAGTGAGATGGCTGAGTGCATCTGAGGAGATATTTCGGATTTTTTAGGTGCACCAATGAAGAATGTGACGACGCACTCCGAACACTCAATATCTCTTTTAATACATGTATCGCAGTCAATGATCATGAGCCTTACGATAAAGATAGGGACTGACATTTATTCTCCAGCAGAGAGGAATCCACGCGTGAGCGTTATTGCCACAATCGTCGTAGGTGTCGATGGCTCTAGTTCAATCATGGGTTCTTCCAAAGCAGTTACTTCAACAGTTGATCGAGAGAGTTTTTTGAAACGCCGGCGCCTTGTTGATTGCATCATCATCGGCGGAAACACTGCGCGCAACGAACCCTATTCAAAGACACCGGTGCCTCTGGTCATAGTTTCAAGACATGAGCACCCAAACCTGCCAGCAGCACATGTATGGAATCTAGATCCTCAAATAGCTCTTTCTAAAGCGCGCAAGGAATTTGGTGAGAACATTCTTATTGAGGGCGGTTCCTCATTCATCACCTACCTTCTCGAAAAAAGCGCAATTGACGTGCTCGAGCTCAGCGTGTCATCGGCAACTGGTGGGGAAGATTTTTTTGACTACGAAAAATTCTTATCTCTCGCTGATAGTGTAGAAAAAAATGTTATATCTGATACAACTTTTTATACTGCAAAATTTAAGAAGCAGATATAAGAGCAACTCCTGCTACAGCTAAAACGATTCCGACATATTGAATTCTGTGTAATCGTTCGTGAAGAAATTTAAATGCCATGAGTGCGGTAACAATTGGATAAATTGAACCCAGAACCATTACTAGAGAAACTAACCCAAAATTCGTCGCAACACCTAGAAGTAGATTTGCTAAAAAGTCTGCAACGCCGACAAAAATCAAAACTGGCATTTCTGATTTACTAAAGTTTCCAAGTGTTCTGTATCTGATAACTAAAGTAATTGTCACCAGAAATGTTGTAGCTCTCATCATGACCATTGTCATCAATGCACTTGACTCAGAACCAATGGACATAAACGTCATTGCAGTACCAAAACCTGCAGCCGCACCAAGAGCTAAAAAGATTGGCTTAGGTGACAAACCTTGCGATAACTCAGGACCACTTGCACAAAAGGCTCCGGCTAATGCAATTACTACACCAACTCCTTGAGCCACTGTTAATACTTCTCCGGTTACGAGTGCAAAAGTTAAAGGGATAACAGCACTCAGCGAACTGATGGGTGATACAACGCCCATGCGGCCAGTTGATAAACCAGCGTACAAACAAATTAATCCGACATAACCCATCACACCTGCAATGGCCCCAGCAAAGAAATATCCACCATCTCCAAATGCATTTGGTGGATTAGATCCAAGTAATTCTCCATTTAATAACACCAATGTAATTCCAAATAACAAACCAATTGCTTGCGTCATGCCGAGTACAACTATTGGTGCGTATTTTTTACTTAACTTGCCACCGAAAAAATCCGCTGCACCCCAAAGAGCGCTAGATAAGAGAGCCAGTAGCGAAGCCATTACCGAAGGGTACAGCCCTGCCTCCCACTGAATCAGGATTACGCGAATTAGAGTTAGCCAGTGGATTCATTTGAGTTTGATAAATTAATTGATCATTTGCGTTCTGTAACTCCACGTTCAGAAATTATCCTGGAAGAAGTTCCTGCACCGCAAAAATTGGCTGCTTATTCCTTTGCATTCTCTGCAGATGTAAGTAATGGATTACTGGGCGAATCTGAAGATGAAATAGCTTCAGGTCGTTTTGTTTTGTTACACGAACCTGGCGGACAAGACACATGGGAAGGAGAATTCCGCTGTGTCACTTTTGTTCGCGCAGATGTTGATCCTGTAATGCAAGAAGATCCGCTGCTACCCGAAGTTGGCTGGAGTTGGTTTCTTGAATCAATCACTAATGCTGGCTGTGAATTTAACGCACCTAGTGGAACCGTCACTCGAGTTTCTAGTGCATCGTTTGGAAAACTTTCTCCTCGTCATGATGAATCTGAAATGGAGATCCGAGCATCTTGGAGTCCTATAGTTAAAGATCCTCGCGAATTGATCAGGCACATCGAAGGCTGGTGTAATTTAATTGCAGAAGTTTCGGGATTGCCGCCAATTCCGGAAGGCGTTTCTGCGATTACATCAGCTAAACGCAAATAGTTATGAGCGAAACCACCCCTGAAGTTATCGATGCTGTGCCATTATTGGCGCCAGCCAGCGGTGTACCAGAAATCATTGATACCCCTGAAAAATTTGAATCTGCTTTGGCAGAGTTAAAAAATGGTTCAGGACCAATTGCTGTCGACGCAGAACGTGCATCTGGTTATAAATACAGTGCTCGTGCCTATCTCATTCAAATTAAACGAACCAATGGTGGACTTCATCTTATTGATCCAATTGCTTTTGGTCCCGGCCACCAACTCTTCACCAAACTCAATGATTTGTTGAATACAGATGAAGTTATTTTGCATGCAAGCACGCAGGATTTACCTTGTTTGCGAGAACTAGGAATAAATCCATCTCGTTTGTTTGATACTGAATTAGGCGGGAGAATTGCAGGATTGCCTCGAGTTGGTTTAGGCCCACTTCTAGAATCCTTAATGGGAATCACTCTTGCAAAAGAACATTCAGCAGTGGACTGGTCGACTCGACCATTACCAAAAGAGTGGCTCAATTACGCCGCTCTAGATGTTGAGTTACTTATCGAGTTACGCCAAAAGATTTATGAGCTCCTAAAGGCATCCAATAAATTGAAATGGGCAGAAGCTGAATTCGCTTCTATTTTGCTTGCCCCACCGGCTCCCCCACGAATAGATCCGTGGCGGCGAACGTCTGGAATGCATAAAATTAAGAAGCGGGATCAATTAGCCGTGATAAAAAATTTGTGGCTTGCACGTGATGAAATTGCACGAACTAACGATGTATCCAGCGGAAAATTATTAAATGACGCAGCAATTATTGAGTTTGCGATACACAAGCCACTAAATAAAAAGGAGGCAGAAAAAGTTCTGCGACCCATAGGTATGCGAGCGCGTTGGCTTGAAAACATGCCTACCTGGTTATCGGCCATAGAAAATGCGATCAGCACTCCGGAAGATCAATGGCCACCAATGAAATCAGGCGCCGATACATTGCCTCCGCTTAAGTTATGGAGAGAACGATTCGCTGAAAAATATGCGCCACTCACTCATGCACGTTTTGCTATTGAATCCATAGCGCAAGAGTTATCAATTCCTGCAGAGAATTTGATTTCACCAGAAATCATTCGGCGCATATGTTGGACGCCCCCATCTGATTCTCTTCTCAATCTCAATGTCGCTGCTGTGCGCGAAGCCATGCTCGGACTCGGAGCCCGCCCGTGGCAAGTTGATGTGGTGGCCCCATTGGTAGCAAGGGCCCTTCTTGAACGAGAACCACGAGAAATTCCGGTGGAAGTAGAGCCGGCACTGGCCCCTGAAACCCCCTGATTTACGCAACACTTGAGTTGCGTAAATCCACACCCTGTTCTAGGTTATTCCCATGTTGAGCACATTCTTAATCGCGCTACGCGAAGGCCTAGAAGCCGCCCTCATCGTTGGAATCCTTGTTGCTTATCTGGTTAAAACCGGACGCAATCACCTCCTGGCTCCGTTATGGCTGGGCGTCTCGGTAGCAATTGCGGCAAGCCTTGCTCTCGGTGGTTTCCTCTCCTTCACTTCCGCTGAACTATCAGCTCGCGGAGAAGAGTTCTTTGCAGGAACAACATCATTCTTAGCTGTTGGTTTTGTTACTTGGATGGTCTTTTGGATGAAGCGGGCGGCCCGCGGCTTGCGCGATGAACTTCATGGAAAAGTTGATGCTGCAATAGGTGCTGGACGTGTTGCTATTGCCGTTACTGCCTTTATCGCAGTCGTACGCGAAGGTTTAGAAACTGCGCTCTTTATCTACACAAACTTTAAGACTGTTGGCGCAGCATCATCAGCAACTATCGGATTAATACTTGGTTTAGCTCTTGCAGTTGCACTTGGTTATTTGATCTATAACCGTTCAGTGCGAATTAATCTCAGTAAGTTTTTCCAAATCACTGGCACTGCACTCATTGTTGTTGCAGCCGGTGTTCTCTCCTACGGTATTCATGAATATCAAGAACTAGGCTGGCTTCCAGGTGCTGATGCATTTATTTGGGATGTCACAAGTTGGATGGCTAAAGATTCAATCCTTGCAACTGTGCTTGCTGGTTCTATTGGGTTTGATACTACGACGTCATGGCTACAGTTCATTGTGGCTGGCGCGTATATCGCTGGAATCCTCTGGCTCTATCTCAAGCCTGCTCGGGCTCCAAAGAAAGATTTGATTTCAGCCTAAATCTTTCACTTTTGACTACTGACCAGTAACCTATGAGCACCTAATACAGGAGCTCATAGAGAGAAGCCTTAGATGTCACGCTCAGTTGTTTTAGTAGATGCAGTCCGCACTCCCTTTGGAAAAGCCGGAAGTTTATACGCAGGTACTCGCGCCGATGATTTAATCGTGCGCGCAATGCGCGGCTTACTAGAACGAAATCCAAAGATCGCTCCCACTGACATTGACGATGTTGCCATTGCTGCTGCAACACAGAGTGGCGACCAAGGAATGAATATCGGTCGAAGCGCAACGCTTCTTGCAGGACTTCCAAATTCTGTACCTGGTTATTCAATCGATCGCTGGTGTGCAGGTGCACTAACTGCCATGACAACAATTGCGGGATCAATTGCTATGGGTGCTTATAACGTGGGAATTGCTGGCGGAGTTGAACATATGGGCAATCACCCAATGGGCGAAGGCATGGATCCAAATCCGCGCTACCTCGCAGAAAAAATTGTTGAACAAGATGCTCTTGCGATGGGAAATACGGCGGAGCGTTTGCATGATCGCTTTCCAGCCATTACAAAAGAGCGCGCTGATAAATACGCACTTGGTTCTCAACAAAAAACTGCAAAGGCTTATGCAGCAGGAACAATTCAGAAAGATCTAATCCCAACAGCAACACGTAACCCCGAACTTGGCTGGGGCATTGCAACAGTTGATGAACCACCTCGCCCTGGCACAACTATGGAAGCACTTGCGGCCCTTAAAACTCCCTTTCGTCCAGCCGGTCGCGTAACTGCAGGAAATGCAGCTGGTCTAAATGACGGAGCAACTGTGTCACTACTTGCTAGTGAAGATTTTGCAAAAGAAAAAGGACTTTCAATTAAAGCTCGACTTGTAACTTTTGCTTTCGCTGGAGTCGAACCAGAAGTAATGGGTTACGGACCTGTTCCTGCGACTGAAAAAGCTTTGAAGAAGGCTGGCTTATCGATTGCAGATATTGGTCTCTTTGAAATTAACGAAGCTTTTGCAGTTCAAGTTCTCGCTTTCCTAGATCACTTTGGAATTGCAGATGATGACCCACGTGTTAATCCAGTTGGTGGCGCTATCGCTGTTGGGCATCCGCTTGCATCATCCGGTGTTCGCTTGGCTCTTAACTTGGCTCGAGGTTTCGAAGAACACCCAGAAGTTCGCTACGGCATTACAACGATGTGTATTGGACTTGGTATGGGCGGAACAATTATTTGGGAAAACCCACACTTTACGAAGGGTGCGAAGTAATGACTACTCCTGCAGATCTAGCACTTCCTGAAGGCGCTCCTGAAGAAGTCATTACTCATGCAATCCTGCGTCCGGTTGATCTCACACCATTTGGATTTAAGGGCACTCTGGCGCTAATCACATTAGATAACGGATTGGATCACACCCGTCCAAATACTTTCGGCGCACAATCACTTGCAGCACTCAATGAAGCAATCACTGCGGCAGTGGCAAGCGCACCTTCTGCAATTGCAATCACAGGTAAGCCATTTATTTTCGCAGCAGGAGCAGATTTATCAGCGCTCTCATTTCTAAATAAGCGCGAACAATCTTTGGCTATCGGAAAGTTCGGTCACGATGTGTTTCGAAGACTAGGTGAAATCGAAATTCCTACCTTCGCATTCATCAATGGATTAGCACTCGGCGGCGGCCTGGAAGTTGGACTTCATTGCAATTACAGAACACTCGCATCGACAGCCTTCACAGGATTACCTGAAGTTTTCCTTGGTTTAGTTCCTGGTTGGGGAGGCGCAACGCTTCTACCAAAATTAATTGGACCAGAAAAAGCTGTTCAAGTAATCATGCTCAATGCACTCAATAACAATACGATGATGAAAGCAAAAGATGCCTTTTCACTTGGTGTAGTTGACGCAGTTTACGAACCTGCAGATTTCTTAGAAAAATCTGTCGCATTTACAGCTTCCGTCCTAAATGGTTCAACAAAAATCGAACGTAAAGATTTCTCAAATGATCCTGCGTGGGATACTGCAATTGCTACTGGCCGAGCAGCTGCTCTTAAGAAGTATGGCGGCGCCGAAATTGCAGCTCCAACACGTGCGCTTGAACTAATTGCAGCTGCAAAAACAGCTACACGCTCAAGTGGATTTGACGCCGAAGATCAAGCTTTGGCTGATCTCACAATGTCAGATTCATTGCGTGCTTCTTTGTATGCATTTAATTTAATTCAAAAGAAACGTAAGAAAGTTGAAGGCGCACCAAAGCCAGCTCTCGGTAGAAAGGTTTCCAAAGTTGGAGTAGTTGGAGCAGGCTTAATGGCTTCTCAACTTGCACTCTTGTTTGTGCGAAATCTGAAATGCCCAGTTGTCATGACTGATATCGATCAGGCGCGCGCAGATAAAGGTGTTGCTTGGGTTCGCGCAGAGTTAGCAAAACTCGTTGAAAAGCGTCGCATGTCGCAAGAAAGTGCTGATCGACTTTCAGCCCTGGTCTCTGGTTCTGCAGATCAGAGCGTCTTTGCAGGATGTGACTTTGTTATCGAAGCTATTTTTGAAGAACTCTCGCTCAAGCAGGAACTATTTAAGAAGCTAGAAACCATAATTTCACCTGAGTGCGTTCTAGCAACAAATACATCATCGCTATCTGTCGAAGCAATGAGTGAAGGATTAAAAAATCCAGAACGCGTGGTTGGATTCCACTTCTTTAACCCAGTTGCAATCATGCCCCTACTAG
>JAPOHK010000138.1 GCA_029979485.1 Candidatus Planktophila limnetica | reverse complement strand
CTTCAATAACTTTGTACACGCAACTATTTTTGAGCGGTTACGGATTAGAACTAAAAGATTTACAGGAGTTCCGTACATGGGGATCTCTTACTCCAGGTCACCCTGAGTACGGACACACAGCTGGAGTTGAAATGACAACTGGTCCACTCGGACAAGGCGTTTCCACCGCTGTAGGAATGGCCATGGCTGCACGTTTTGAACGTGGATTATTTGACCCAGAAACCACTGATGGATCTTCATTATTTGATCATAAAGTTTGGGTGATCTGTTCCGATGGAGACCTTCAAGAAGGCGTCAGCAGTGAAGCTGCTTCCCTTGCAGGTACTCAAGCACTGGGTAATTTAAATGTTATCTATGATGACAACCGCATTTCAATTGAAGGAGATACACACGTTGCATTCACAGAAGATGTTTCAGCGCGCTATCGAGCCTATGGTTGGGAAGTCATTGACGTAGCTGCGTTAGCCGATGGCGATGTGGATTTGGTAGAACTAGATAAAGCAATGAGCACAGCAGGACTTAATCTCAAACAACCAACTCTTATTCGATTAAAGACAGTCATAGCTTGGCCAGCACCAAATGCAAAGGGAACTTCAAAATCGCATGGATCTGCATTGGGTGCAGAAGAAATAGCAGCAACCAAGAAAGAACTCGGATTAAACCCGGAAGAACACTTCGCTTTTCCTGAAAAACTTTTATCTCACGCTCGTTTAGTTAAAGAACGAGGTGCGGCGGCACACGATTCTTGGAATAAGAGATTTGAAACATGGAAAAAAAGCGAGCCTGAACGCGCAAAACTTCTCTCTCGAATTGTGGCAAATGAGTTACCTGCCGATTGGGATGCCTTAGTCCCTCACTTTGAAGCAGGAAAAGATGTTGCAACTCGCAAAGCATCTGGAGATGTAATCAACGCACTTGCAAAGAAACTTCCAGAAATGTGGGGTGGTTCAGCAGATTTAGCAGAGAGTAATAACACAACCATCGAAGACGGAGGATCATTTCTTCCTTCTTCAAGTGCCATGAAAGATGCGAATCCTTATGGTCGAATTATTCACTTTGGAATCAGAGAACATGCAATGGGTTCAATTCTCAATGGAATCGCGCTGAGTGGATTAACCAGAGCGTTCGGTGGAACCTTCGCTGTTTTTAGTGATTACATGCGGCCTGCTGTTCGTTTAGCGGCGTTGATGAAACTCCCATCAATCTTTGTTTGGACCCATGACTCAATCGGCTTAGGTGAAGATGGACCTACCCATCAACCTGTTGAACATTTTGCAGCCCTCAGGGCTATTCCTGATTTTGATGTCATTAGACCAGCAGATGCCAATGAAGTTGCAGCTGCGTGGAAGAAAATCATTAAAGGTCGCAAAGCATCTGGAATTTTATTGTCTAGACAGAACTTGCCAGTCTTTGATCGCTCGAAATTTGGTTCTGTAGATGGAGTTGCACGAGGTGCCTATATTTTGAAAGAGGCTAGTAAAGTTCCGCAACTAATTTTGATAGCAACTGGATCTGAGGTAGCACTCGCTGTAGAAAGTGCACAAGCACTCGAAGAATCAGGTATCGCAACTCGAGTTGTGAGCATGCCGTGTTTTGAATGGTTTAATCAACAAGACCAGACATATAAGGACGAAGTTCTGCCGCCTTCGGTGAAAGCTCGAGTAAGCATTGAAGCAGGAATCTCACAAGGATGGCATGAGTACGTTGGCGATGCGGGAGCTTGTATCTCATTAGAGCACTACGGAGCTTCGGCCGGCGCCAATGTTTTATTTAAAGAATTTGGATTCACTGTTGATAACGTAGTTGCAACTGCAAAGAAAGTTCTCAAATGATCACACATGACATTGCTCAAGCAGGGACATCTATTTGGCTAGATGATCTATCTAGAGCCAAGATCTCTGGAACTAATTCTCTAAGCTTGCCAACTCGAATTAAGAATTCTGGAGTTGTTGGGGTTACAACCAACCCAAGTATCTTCAATTCAGCAATTACCGGGTCTGTGGATTACGCATCTGATATCGCTGCAATGAAATCACAATCCCCTGAGGAAATAGTCAAGAAGCTAACAACAGATGATGTTCGACAAGCCTGCGACCTATTTTCAGAAATTTATGCAGAAACTGCTGGAATAGATGGTCGAGTCAGCATCGAGGTAGATCCACGTTTAGCCCATGAAACCCAAAAAACGATTAATGAAGGTAAAGAATTGTGGGCTCTGGTTAATCGCCCAAATCTGATGATTAAAGTTCCTGCAACATTAGCTGGACTACCAGCAATCACTGAGTTGATTGCAAGCGGAATAAGTGTGAATGTAACGTTGATTTTTTCTTGCCAAAGATACGAAGAGGTAATTGACGCTTTTATTGCTGGTGTCGAAGAAGCTATCAAACGAGGCAATGATGTCGCCCAAATTCACAGTGTGGCTTCATTCTTCATCAGTCGAATCGACACTGCTGTAGATCAAATGCTGAAAAAGATTAATACCGTAGAAAGTTTGGCCCTACTTGGGCAAGCAGCAATTGCGAATGCTGTACTTGCGTACGAATTATTTCTCACCAAATCTGCTTCCGCCCGTTGGGGAAAATTAAAAGCAGCGGGTGCACATATGCAACGTCCATTGTGGGCTTCTACCGGAGTAAAGGATCCATCCTACGATGACACCCGTTATGTGATGGAACTTGTTGCCCCTCACACTGTAAATACAATGCCGCAATCAACATTAGATGCAGTTCTAGATCATGGAAAATTTCGTGGAAATACAATCACACCAGCAATCGAAAAATCTCATCTGGTTATGGCCCAACTTGTAAAAACTGGAG
>JAPOHK010000034.1 GCA_029979485.1 Candidatus Planktophila limnetica | reverse complement strand
TCGACTCGAGCAGATGTTGAATTCGCACTTGAGTGTGGAGCTAATGCAATTTTGGTTGGCGAAGCATTGGTACGAGCGGGGGACCCCGAATTCGCCGTGCAGCACTTACTGGGACAACAGTAAGATTTGAACATGAGCACTTCGTCAAAGGATCAGATTGACACTCGTGCTGGTCACTTTGGTCAGTTTGGTGGTCGTTATGTGCCAGAAGCACTTATCGGCGCGCTCGATGAATTAGAAGCCGCTCACAACGCTGCTCAAAAAGATCCAGAGTTTTTGGCTGAGTTAGCTCACTTACACAAAACTTATTCAGGTCGCCCAAGCATCATTACTGAAGCAAAAAGATTTGCTGAACATGCAGGTGGTGCGCGAATAATTCTCAAACGCGAAGATCTCAATCACACCGGTAGCCACAAGATCAACAACGTCTTAGGTCAAGCACTTCTTGCAAAGCGTTCAGGCAAAAAACGCGTTATTGCCGAAACTGGTGCAGGCCAACACGGTGTTGCATCAGCAACAGCAGCAGCGCTCATGGGCTTGGAATGTGTTGTGTACATGGGTGAAGAAGATACAAAGCGCCAATCTTTAAACGTTGCTCGAATGAAGTTATTGGGAGCAGAAGTTATTCCAGTAACAACAGGATCAAAGACTCTCAAAGATGCAATAAACGAAGCTATGCGCGACTGGGTAACAAATGTCGATTCAACTAACTATTTATTTGGAACAGTAGCTGGACCACATCCTTTCCCAACCATGGTCAGAGATTTCCAGAAAATCATTGGAGAAGAAGCGCGCGCACAAGTATTAGAGCTCACTGGAAAACTTCCTGACGCAGTTCTTGCATGCGTTGGCGGGGGATCAAATGCCATTGGAATTTTCTATGATTTTATTAAAGATAAAGACGTTCGTTTAATTGGTCTTGAGGCTGGTGGTGATGGCGTTGAAACTGGACGTCATGCAGCAACAATTACAGGTGGCACTCCAGGAGTACTCCACGGTGCACGTTCCTATTTACTGCAAGATGAAAATGGACAAACAGTTGAGTCTCATTCAATTTCTGCCGGTTTGGATTATCCAGGCGTTGGTCCTGAGCACGCATACTTAAGTGACATTGGTCGTGCGGAATACCGCGCAATTACGGATGCAGAAGCAATGTACGCATTTTCCTTACTCTGTAAAACAGAGGGAATAATTCCTGCGATCGAAACTGCGCATGCACTAGCTGGTGCACTGCAAGTTGGTCGCGAACTAGGAAAAGATGCAACCTTGTTAATTAATCTTTCGGGACGCGGGGATAAGGACGTAGTTACTGCTGCAGAATATTTCGGAATTCCGCTGTAATGACTACACCGCTCGCTCAGCTATTTAAGAAAACTCAATCTGAAAATAGAGCAGCACTGATTGCCTACATTCCTGCTGGCTATCCAACACAAGAAGGTTGCAAAGCAGTTATCGATGTATTTGCCGACGCAGGTGTAGACGCAATAGAAATAGGTTTTCCATATAGCGATCCAGTTATGGATGGACCAACCATTCAAGAAGCCGCAAATACATCTCTCAATGCCGGCACAGGTGCCAAAGAAGTTTTCGATGCACTTGCACATGCAACGAGTCGTGGCGTTCCAAGTGTGGTTATGACGTACTGGAATCCTGTAGAAAAATATGGTGTGCAGGAGTTCGCAGAATCAATCTCCTCAAATTCAGGCTCTGGTGTGATTACTCCCGATCTTCCGGTTGATGAGGCGCAACCGTGGAAAACAGCGTGCGCAGAATCAGAAATTAATTCAATTTTTGTTGTTGCGCCGAGTACAACTGATCAACGGTTAGAAAAAGTTACAGCGCAATGTTCTGGTTTTGTTTATGCCGCCTCACTTATGGGTGTTACCGGTGCCCGTTCTGGAATTTCTTCTGGCGCTAAGGACCTAGTCGACCGAATCAAGAAAGTTACGGATACCCCGGTTGCAGTTGGGTTGGGAGTTTCTACTCGCGAGCATGCAAAGGAAGTTGCCGCCTATGCAGATGGCGTAATCGTTGGTTCAGCTTTTATTAATGCGCTTTCTGGTGCTGATTCTTTGGATTCGGGAATAAAAGCCGTCCGTGCACTTGTTGAGCAATTAGCATTAGGAGTTCGAGAGGGCAGAGGATGAAAAAAGCGCAACCGTGGATTGGATTGCTTGCCCGTTTAATTCTTGGCGGTGTTTTGCTTGTAGCTGGCTACCTCAAAGCATTCACACCAGATAAGTCCATGATGGCTGTACGCGCATATGAAATTCTTCCAATTTGGTTGGCTAATGTCCTTGGAATTATTTTGCCGTGGCTAGAAATTGGAGCAGGTTTACTTTTAATCATCGGTGTTGGAATCCGATATGCAGCGATGTTTGGTTCAGCTCTTATGGTGCTTTTTATTATCGCAATAGCACAGGCATGGGCGCGCGGATTGTCAATTGATTGTGGCTGTTTTGGCGGTGGAGGAACCATTGATCCGAGTCAAACCAAGTATTTAGAGGAAATCATACGAGATATTGGTCTGGCACTATTAGGTCTATACCTTCTTCGCTATCCTGTAACCAAGTTTGCACTTGAGAAAACCAAGTCGCACGAACAACCAACAGAGAAACTAACACCGGGAGAATAAAAGATGTCATCCAAGACACCTAAAGGTCCAGGTAACGTAACTCGTAACCTAGTAATTGGAATGGTTGCACTTGTTGTTGCCGTCGGAGCGATTTTCTCGGTGTTGAGCAACAAGGAAAACACTTCTGCGGCTCTACCTTCAAGTGTCTCCCAAGAAGATGGTTACGGAATTGTTTTCAATGGTGACCTCACGGGTGTTCCAGTTATAGATATTTGGGAAGATTTCCAATGCCCAGTGTGTGCTCGTTTTGAGCAAACAAATGGTGATTACATCGAAAAACTAATTGAAGAAAAGAAAGCCAAAGTTGTATTCCACACACTTTCATTCCTTGGACCTGAATCTTCACTAGCTGCAAATGCCGCTGCATGTGCATCCGATGAGAACAAATTCCTAGGTTTCCACAGAGCTTTTTACCAAAACTTGCCTGCTGAAAATTCAGGTGCAATTACAACTGATTACTTAATAGCACTAGGACAAGGCGTGGGAATCACATCAGATAAATTTAAGAGCTGTGTGGCAAACCTTGATTACAAGGGTTGGGTAAATAACGTTGCAGCATCTGGTGGAAAAGCAAATGTAAATTCGACTCCAACCGTATTTGTCAATGGAAAAGAAATCCGCAGAGCGACATCTGGTGCAGACCTTGGTGACTACTTCGATCCTGCAGCATTTGCTAAAGCTGTAGAAGGAAAGTAAAACTTTGAATAGATCGATTCCAACACCGAGCATCTCGGTATTGGAACTCGGTCCGTTCACGATACATTTCTACGCGCTCTGCATAATCGCAGGAATTGTTATCGCAATCTGGCTCGGAGATAAGCGATTCAAAACTTATGGTGGCAATTTAGAAAATGTCGTTGCAGATGTCGCTATCTGGGCTGTTCCATTTGGAATTATTGGTGGACGTCTCTATCACGTGATTTCTTCCCCAGGTGATTATTTTGGCAAGAACGGTAACCCCGTCGATGCAATCAAAATCTGGCAAGGTGGATTAGGTATCTGGGGTGCAATTTCACTTGGAGCAGTAGCAGCTTATTTTGCATACAAGAATCAGCAAAAGAAAAAAGATTTACCATCTTTTGGTAATTTTCTAGATGCACTCGCACCAGGAATATTGCTTGCACAAGCTATTGGGCGTCTAGGTAATTGGTTTAATGGAGAATTATTTGGCCGTCCGACAGAGCTTCCATGGGCGCTAGAAATCCCGAAAACCTTGCGCTCAATTGAATATGCAAGCTTTGAAACTTTTCACCCAACATTTTTGTACGAATTAATTTGGTGTGTGTTAATCGCGGTAGTGCTCATAAAGCGAGGCAAACCATCTGCTCCTGGGCAGGTTTTTAGTCTCTACGTAGGCCTCTACAGCATCGGTCGATTATTCATTGAAACTATTCGCATCGATGAAGCAAATACCATCGCGGGTTTGCGAGTGAATGTATGGATAAGCGCGATAGTCGCGATAATCGCAATCCTGAATTACCTACGATTGGGACGCACTTCGGCTAAGATTTAAATATGGGCCTAGAAGATGTTTACTCACGCAATCTAGAGCACCGTACTCACCGAGCAGGTTGGCTTCGAGCAGCTGTTCTTGGCGCAAATGATGGATTAGTTTCTACGGCATCGCTCATGATTGGTGTCGCTGCTGCAAAAGCAGATAGTTTCTTAATTACTGCAGGTATTGCTGGAATCTCGGCGGGTGCAATGTCAATGGCGGTAGGAGAGTACGTATCGGTTCGTTCTCAAAATGATGTTGAGGAGTCAGATCGTTTGCTCGAGATCCAACACTTAGCAATTGACCCTGAAGGTGAATTACTAGAACTAAAACATATTTACATTGATCGTGGACTTACTCCAGAGTTAGCAGAAGAAGTAGCTAAAGCGATGCACGAAAAAGATGCACTAGCTGCACATTTACGTGATGAACTTGGTCAACACCCGCACACAAAAGCGCGTCCACTACAAGCAGCAGTCGCATCAGCGGCAAGTTTTACCATGGGAGGTTTAGTTCCCTTCTTAGGTGCATTTGCTCCAACACTTGGTGCCAAAGCCTGGAGCATCGTGGGTTTCACACTCTTTGGCCTTTTGTTTACCGGAATCATCAGCGCGCGAACAGCCGGATCGGCTGTTCTAAAGCCGACAATCCGAGTCATGCTGGGTGGCTGCGCGGGTATGGCAATTACGGCCGGCATTGGGCAGCTTGCGCACATAAGCGGTATTTAACCCAAGAAATTCACTATTGGATTCTTTGTAATCCTTGCTACGCTTTACTTCGTAAGACTCGTAAGGGCCAAGGTTGTCCCTAATAAATTTTCTTCGACAACTGGAGCACCGTTAATAATGAGTTTGCAATCCAACTATCCACACGCACAGGGTTTATACGACCCTGCAAATGAACATGATGCGTGCGGTGTTGCCATGGTTGCCACACTTAACAAAATTGCGACACATTCAATTGTTGCAAGTGGGCTAACTGCACTTCGCAATCTCGAACATCGCGGTGCATCTGGCGCCGAACCGGATAGCGGTGACGGTGCAGGAATTCTCATCTGCATTCCAGATAACTTCTACCGCTCTGTTGTTGGTTTTGAACTACCCGAAGAGGGTTCTTATGCAACGGGAATTGGGTTCATCCAACCTGATGCCGATATTAAGAAATCTATTGAAGATATCGCACGCGAAGAAGGTTTAGTTGTTCTTGGGTGGCGTGAACTACCAATTAATTCTGCATCGATTGGAAAAACTGCTGCATCTGTTATGCCACGTTTCGAACAGTTATTTATCAAGGGCGCTAACAAGGAATCGGGTATAAATCTAGATCGTTTAGCTTTTTGTCTTCGAAAACGTGCAGAGCACACACTTCCAGTCTATTTTCCATCACTTTCTTCAAAGACCATTGTCTACAAAGGAATGCTTACAACAGGACAGTTGGAAGAATTTTTCCCTGATCTAAGCGATGAAAGAGTTGTGTCTCCACTCGCACTTGTTCACTCCCGTTTTTCAACCAATACATTCCCTTCATGGCCTCTTGCACACCCTTACCGCTTTATTGCCCACAATGGCGAAATCAATACTGTTAAGGGAAATCGAAATTGGATGCGAGCACGTGAAACACTTCTGCAAAGCGATGTGATTCCCGGAGATATTGAGCGAATTTTTCCAATCGTTAATCCAAGTGGCAGCGACTCCGCATCATTTGATGAAGTTTTGGAGCTTTTGTATTTAGGGGGACGCTCTCTTCCTCACTCTGTATTGATGATGATTCCTGAAGCCTGGGAAAACCACACTTCAATGTCACAAGAGCGAAGAGATTTCTATGCATTCCACGCATCGCTTATGGAGCCATGGGATGGACCCGCATGCGTAACTTTCACAGATGGAAATCAAATAGGTGCGGTGTTAGATAGAAATGGATTACGTCCATCACGCTTCTGGATTACAAAAGATGGTTTAGTTGTATTGGCAAGTGAAGTTGGAGTACTTGATATTCCATCCGATCAGATTGCTCGAAAGGGTCGCTTGCAACCAGGAAAGATGTTTCTTGTAGACATCGAACAAGGTCGAATTATTGAAGATGATGAAATCAAAGATTCACTCGCACGTAATGCTCCATATAGCGAGTGGCTGCACGCAGGTATCATGAAACTTAATGAGTTACCTCCTCGAGAACACATTATTTATCCGCACTCATCGGTTGTTCGCAGACAACGAGCATTTGGATACACAGAAGAAGATCTACGCATTCTTCTTACTCCAATGGCAAAAAATGGCGCCGAACCGCTGGGATCAATGGGGACGGATTCACCAATTGCCGCGCTATCTGAAAAACCAAGACTTCTTTTTGATTACTTCTCTCAACTCTTTGCTCAAGTAACTAATCCTCCACTTGATGCGATTCGTGAAGAGCTAGTAACAAGCCTGGGTGGATCAGTTGGCCCTGAACATAACCTGCTAGATCCAGGACCAGCGTCCTGCCGACAAATCTCACTTGCATTTCCAGTTATTGATAATGATGAATTAGCAAAGATTATTCATGTTAATGCCGATGGTGATTACCCTGGTCTATCTGCCTATGTTGTTCGCGGGCTCTTTCAAGTTGCTGGTGGGGGAGAATCACTTCGCAAGCGTCTAGATGAAATTGCTGCAGAAGTTTCGGCCGCCATCGCAAATGGAGCGCGCATTATTGTTTTATCAGATCGAGATGGCGATGCAGAAGACGCGCCTATTCCATCCCTACTTTTAACATCTGCAGTGCACCACCACTTAATTCGCGAGAAAACTCGCACAAAAGTTGGCTTAGTTGTTGAAGCAGGCGATGTCAGAGAAGTTCATCATGTTGCATTACTTATTGGTTATGGAGCAGCAGCTGTTAATCCATACCTTGCTATGGAAAGTGCTGAAGATTTAGTTCTTCAAGGAGTTATCACCGGCATCACTCCAGAAAAAGCAGTGCGCAATCTCATCAAGAGTTTAGGTAAAGGCGTTCTTAAAGTTATGTCCAAGATGGGCATATCAACTATTGCCTCTTACACAGGCGCTCAAGTATTCGAAGCGATTGGATTGTCTCAAGAGTTAGTCGATCGTTATTTCACAGGTACAACTTCGAGACTTGGTGGAATTGATTTAGACATCATCGCTCAAGAGACAATTGCTCGCCATCACATCGCATATCCACCAGGCGGAGAAGTACCTGGTTCACGCAAACTACCTATTGGTGGGGAGTATCAATGGCGTCGCGAAGGTGAACCTCATTTATTTGATCCAGAAACAGTTTTTACGCTGCAGCATTCAACTCGTGCAAAGCGATATGACGTGTTCAAGAGATATACCAAAAAGATTGATGAGCAGAGTAAAGAGTTAATGACACTGCGCGGTTTATTTGCCTTTAAGGAGCAGTCACCAATTTCTATAGATGAAGTTGAACCTGTTTCAGAGATTCTGAAGCGTTTTTCAACTGGCGCGATGTCATACGGTTCAATTTCGCAAGAGGCTCATGAAACCCTTGCGATTGCTATGAATCGAATTGGCGCTAAATCCAATACTGGAGAAGGTGGCGAAGATCCGGAACGTTATCTTCCAATGCCTAATGGAGATTCAAAACGATCTGCAATTAAACAAGTTGCAAGTGGGCGCTTTGGTGTAACTAGTGATTATTTAGTAAATGCAGATGACATTCAGATCAAAATTGCGCAAGGCGCAAAGCCAGGCGAAGGTGGTCAACTACCGGGCAACAAGGTGTATCCATGGATTGCAAAGGTGAGATATTCAACCCCTGGTGTTGGCTTGATATCGCCGCCACCTCACCACGACATTTACTCTATTGAAGATCTAGCGCAGCTCATTCACGACCTTAAGAATGCCAATAACAAGGCACGCATTCACGTGAAGTTGGTGGCAGAAGTTGGTGTCGGAACTGTTGCAGCAGGAGTGAGCAAAGCGCACGCTGATGTTGTTCTAATTTCTGGTCATGATGGGGGAACCGGCGCATCGCCTCTGACATCACTTAAACATGCAGGTGCACCATGGGAATTGGGATTAGCGGAAACACAACAGACGCTACTGCTCAATGGATTACGCGATCGAATCGTTGTTCAAGCTGATGGCCAACTTAAGACAGGCAGAGATGTAGTTATCGCAGCACTTTTGGGTGCAGAAGAGTTTGGTTTTGCAAC
>JAPOHK010000109.1 GCA_029979485.1 Candidatus Planktophila limnetica | reverse complement strand
CAAGAATAATTCCTTGGCTATTTGCAGAGATGCCTTCGATTTCTGCACGGTGTACTTCACTAATTGGCAATCCATGATGCAGAGCGAGTTGTAAAGATTCTGCAACACGATCATCAACATCAATACTGCGTGCAACCATTAACTCTGTTGCAGGAACTGCGGCGCGTAGTGCTTCTAGAACTGCGTTACGACCAGAAACAATTTCGCCCTTTGGCTTTTCCATACGAGCAGAACGCGCACCAGAAGATGGCGTGCGTTTTTCTGCAGCCTTCTTACGTTTAGCAGCGGCGTGATATGGACGATCTTCAGCCTTAGGTGTTGGACCTTTACCTGTAAGACGACGTTTGTTATTGCCACCGGTTCCACCTGAAGGACCTTTTTTAGATCCGCGCACTGCGCCTTTGCGTTCTGAATTGCCGGCCATTTATTTACTGCCTTCTGTTGGTGTTGCATTAGATGTGATCGACCAACGTGGCCCTTGTGCAGTGTCTTCAATTGAAATTCCAAGTGCAGCTAAGCCATCACGAATGGCATCAGATGCAGCAAAATCTTTGCGTTCGCGAGCCGCAGTACGTTGTTCTAGAGCAAGTTTGATCGTTCCATCAAGTGCTGCGGTGAGATCTGCGGCGCCAGACTGAGCGAAAACGGAATCAAATGGGTCGCAACCAAGTACTTCAAGTGCCCCACGAATCTCATTTGCATGTTGTGCGATTGCTTTTTTATCGCCATCAGTAATCGCTGTATTGCCTAAACGCAATGACTCTGAGATACCAGCAAGTGCTGTTGGCACTGCTAAATCATCATTCATCGCTTCAGTGAAAGCAGCGTTAATAACTGGTGTTGGTTCTGTTCCGAGAATTTCTACTGAACGTTGCAAGAATGATTCGATTCGTCGAAACGCGGTTGCAGACTCTTCTAGAGCGCCCATAGAAAATTCAAGCATCGAGCGATAGTGAGCGCCACCGAGATACCAGCGAAGTTCGATACCGCGAACTGATTTCAATAGTTCCGCTACCTGTAGTGAATTTCCGAGTGACTTACTCATTTTTTCACCAGAGGCTGTAACCCATGCGTTGTGCATCCATAGTTTTGCAAATGGATAACCAGCTGCTTCTGATTGTGCAATTTCATTTTCGTGGTGTGGGAAAACTAAATCTAATCCGCCACCGTGAATATCAAATGCTTCACCGAGATATGTATGCGCCATCGCAGAACATTCGAGGTGCCAGCCTGGGCGACCGGCGCCCCATGGTGTTGGCCACGAAGGATCTCCTGGCTTAGCAGCTTTCCATAATGCGAAATCTCGTGGATCTTTTTTATACGTTTCGTCCGCATCTGCGGCTGGTTGTAAGTCATCAAGTTTTTGTCTTGAAAGAGTTAGATATGAAGTGAGTTTGCGAACTTCGAGATAAACATCGCCATTTCCAGGTGCATAAGCAGCGCCACGTTCGATCAGCTTTTGCATTAACTCAATCATTTGTGTGACATGGCCAGTAGCGCGTGGTTCATACGTTGGCGGCATAACGTTGAGTGCAGCGTAAGCATCAGAGAATGCGCGCTCGTATTTCATGGCAACTGCCCACCACGGCATCTCTTCGTGAACTGCCTTGTGCAAAATCTTGTCATCAATATCTGTGACGTTACGGATAAATGTTACGTTGTAGCCACTCTTAATGAGCCAACGTCGCAAAATATCGAAGTTAACACCGCTACGAACGTGACCGATGTGTGGTGGCGCTTGAACGGTCGCACCGCATAGATAAATAGATGCTTCATCTTTTTTTAGCGGTTTAAAAGGTGCTGTGGTTCGCGTCAACGTGTCATATAAATGTAGCGAACTCATCCGGCAATTCTACCCTTGCTTAATGAGCAAAGCTGACGCGATTGCAGAGATACCGCGACCTTCGCCAGTTAAACCCATGCCATCAGTTGTTGTTGCAAGTACAGAAACTTTTGCGCCATTAAGGGCTGCAGATAGTGCAGCAATTGCTTCAAGTCGACGCTCTGCAAGCTTTGGGCGATTGCCAATAATTTGCACCGTCACATTAGAAATTACATATCCCGCAGCAGTAATTTTCTGAAGAGTTTCTTTCAATAACGTCACACCAGATGCACCTGCATACTCTGGTTTATCTGTTCCAAAGTTTGTTCCGAGATCACCAAGTTGTGCGGCTGCAAATAACGCATCACATATTGCGTGCGCTGCAACATCGCCATCAGAGTGGCCTTCTACTCCAGTTTGATCAGGCCATAACAATCCTGCCAGCCACAATTGACGACCTTCTGCGAATGCATGTGAGTCAACACCAACACCAGTTCTAAACAATGAGGATGTACCGAGCATAGAAATTGCAGTTGCTAAATCTGCTGGAGTTGTAATTTTCAGTGCGCGCTCTTCGCCTTTAATAATTAAAACTTTATGACCGAGTGCCTCAACTAGTGCGCCATCATCTGTCGCATCGGCACCTGTTGCATGAGCTTTCTTTAAAACCTCTAAATCAAAACCTTGTGGAGTCTGAACACGGCGCAACGTTGTGCGATCTGGAGTAGAAGTGACGTGACCGCCAGAATCAACACTCTTTACGGTATCGATTAATTCAAGACCAGGAATGACTGCAACTTCGCCTCTAACAAGAGAGGCTAAAACACTCGAGGCTAATTGCGTAGATGCCAGTGCGCGCGCTGCATCATGAACCAAAACAAATTTATTCTTTCCTGAAAGTGCAGCGATACCAGCTCGCACGCTATCTGAGCGAGTTCTTCCGCCAACAACGACAGTGATGTCGCTGCCGACTAATTCTTGTATTTGTTTTTCATATCCAGCAGGCGCGCAAATAACTATTTCAGTTGCAACGGGTGCAAGGGCAGCAACAGCGTGTTCAATAAGTGTGCGATTACCTAGAGTGATTAATGCTTTAGGAAGTGTGGCACCAAATCTTTCGCCACTACCAGCGGCTGCAATGATCGCCGCACACTGGCTCATTTGTTTCCCCAAATACGTAGAAAATTTAAACCAAAATTAAGAAGCTAAAACCTCATCGAGGATAACTGCTGCTTTTTCTTCATCAGTGCGCTCTGCAAGTGCGAGCTCAGAGATTAAAATCTGCTTTGCTTTTGCAAGCATGCGCTTTTCACCAGCAGATAATCCACGATCTAAATCGCGGCGATAAAGATCGCGAACAACTTCTGCAACCTTAATAACATCACCAGATGCCAACTTCTCAAGGTTTGCCTTGTAACGGCGTGACCAGTTTGTTGGTTCTTCTGTATATGGCTGACGCAAAACATTAAATACACGATCAAGTCCGGCGCTATCTACAACATCTCGAACGCCGACTAAGTCAACGTTTTCTGCTGGTACGCGAACTGTGAGGTCGCCTTGTGCAACCTTTAGAACGAGGTAGGTCTTCTCTTCGCCTTTAATTACTCGGGTTTCGATGGCTTCGATAAGTGCTGCTCCGTGATGAGGATAAACAACGGTTTCGCCGACCTTAAATGTCATGTGTTGCCCTTCGTTAGAGGCTAATAATACCAGCCATTTAAGGGGTTAGTCACCTCGAATTCATGCGTGCAAAAACGCCCTTTTGCCGTGAGAGAATAAGCCCACTACATCTTGACAAATTTAAAAACATTATTTTTCAAAGT
>JAPOHK010000053.1 GCA_029979485.1 Candidatus Planktophila limnetica | reverse complement strand
TAGGCATTTACGTTTTGCCCAAGCAGAGTAATTTCGATGACACCTTGCGCGACTAGAGCGCGAATCTCTCGCAGAATTTCATCTTCACTTCGATCTTTTTCGATTCCGCGAAGGGTCGGAACTATGCAAAATGTGCAGGTGTTATTGCAACCAACGGAGATTGAAACCCACGCTGAAAAAGCTGATAAACGCCGCGCCGGAAGCGCTGATGGAAAGTGTTCTAGCGCTTCTTTAATTTCGATTTGGGCTTCTTCTTCAATTCTTGCGCGTTCTAGTAAGGCAGGAAGTGATCCAACGTTATGTGTTCCAAAAACAACATCGACATATGGTGCTTTCTTTAAGATTATTGATTGATCTTTTTGCGCCAAGCATCCGCCGACTGCAATTTGCATACCGGGATTCAATTTTTTAATTGGGGCTAAGAAGCTCAAATTTCCATAAAGTTTGTTGTCGGCATTCTCGCGAACTGCGCACGTATTGAAAACAACTATGTCAGCTTGTTCGCCTTCTGTGACTGGTATGTAACCCGCATCATCTAACAAACCTGCAATACGTTCGGAGTCGTGAACATTCATCTGACATCCGTAGGTTTCTACAGAATATGTGCGCTCCATGCGCTAATCCTATTACCAGTTATTAGAGAGGCAGGACCTGTACGGCAAAGGTGGCACGGTCAATGACGAGCATGTGATGATTTGGTAGCACGTTCCATCCCGGCTGATTCCATCCTGTGGAAGCAACTAGGACACCCTTTGAGTCTGCTTTGTACTTTAACTCGTAATAATCATCTGGAGCCCAGTCAGGTGCGCGATCTGGGTGGTGTTCGCAGATAACCACCCACTCTTTTTCATTCATAATCATTGCGTTAATACTGGAGTAATCAACATTGTTTCGAATGTAATTTGCAGCGGCTTTGCACCCTTCAACAAATCCAAGTTCTTTAATTTTTGTAATTACAAAATAGAAATAGCGTTCACTATCTGTATCGCCTTGAATGAGTGGAATCAATTCAGGAGATATAACAGACTCGAGTGCAACGGGTGGATATGTCGCTCCATTATGAATAAATGAAACATCTTTGTATGCAAAAGGATTAGTGTTATTTTCACTCACAGGTAATCCCGCAGTTGCCCAACGAAGGTGCAGTAATGCTCCATCTGAAATGGAGGCAGCAATAGTCTTTGAAAACTCTTCGCTCTTGCTCGCAGCCTCAGGTGCGCGGCTAACGTGTGCAACGCTTTGATCATGATCGATAGTGGCGACACCCCACCCATCACAATGCACGGATGAAAGGGTTACAAACTCGGCGAAATCGGACCCTACTGCTGAGTTAAAGCTCTGCTTCTCCTGCGACACGTAACCCAAAAGTCGGCACATTTAACCTCAAACCCCTGTCGCTCAAGTCACACTATGAGGTAGAAAGAGTACCTCGGTACCCCACACCGAACCAGCACCACCTTATTTAGACCGCCCGGTTTAAATATGAAGAGGCTTTAGGAGGCGTAAGACTTGTCAAATTTACAAGATGACGAAAAACGTTTAGCTGCACTTGGCTACAAGCAAGAGCTAAATCGTTCATGGAGTGGATTTTCTAACTTCGCAATTTCTTTCTCAATCATTTCAATTCTTGCGGGTTGCTTCACGACATTCGCACAGGCTTGGAATAATGGTGGCCCAGTTGCAATCTCAATCGGCTGGCCTTTAATTTCAGCATTTATTTTGATCATCGGATTTTGTATGTCAGAACTGGCATCTGCGTACCCAACTTCTGGTGGTATTTACTGGTGGGCATCCAAAATGGGTGGCGCAAAGGCTGGTTTCTATACAGGCTGGCTAAACCTCATCGGTCTTTTCGCAGTTGTTGCATCAGTTGGATATGGCGCAGCTTCATTTCTAAATATCATCTTGGGCGCGCAGTGGCCAAGCTATGCCACTTCATTTATGGGTGGGGATTACATCAAGCAACAGTTCGTGCTATTTGTTTTGATTATTGCATTCGTTACTTTAATCAATATCTATAGCGGTCACCTACTGGCCATGATTAACAACATTTCTGTGTGGTGGCACGTATTCGGTGCAGCCCTCGTAATCGCAATCTTGTTAGTTGTCCCAGATAGCCACCAGAGCGTCTCTTGGATGTTCACTGAAAAGATAAACAACTCAGGCTTTAGCGATAGCTCTTACTGGCTATACGTACTGCCTTTGGGCTTCTTACTCACTCAGTACACAATTACCGGCTTCGATGCATCTGCTCACTTGTCCGAAGAGACTCACTCTGCGCACATGACAGCTGCTAAGGGCATCTGGAAATCTATTTTCTACTCTGCAATTGGTGGATACATCTTGTTGATGGCTTTCCTTTATGCAGCAACAAATACAGATGTGATCAACTCATTTGATCCAGCTGTTAACCCATTTGGTGGTGGATCTGTTATCGCAGTTCTATATACGTCACTCGGCGGTGGCCTTGCATTTAAGACTGTCATGATTATTACAACGGTTGGGCAGATCTTCTGCGTTGCTGCGTGTGTGACTTCATGTTCACGCATGATGTTCGCATTCTCTCGCGATGGAGCTGTGCCTGGAGGGGAACGCTGGAAGAAAGTTAACAAGCATCGTGTTCCTACAAATGCTGTTCTAGCCTCAGCGATAGTTTCAATTGCCATCACACTTCCAGCGCTATATAAGAGCCCAACTGGTGCACCAACTGCGTTCTATGCTGTTGTATCTGTAGCGGTAATCGGCTTGTACCTAGCATTCTTAGTGCCAATTTATTTGCGACTAAAGCTTGGTAATAAGTTTGTACAAGGTGAGTGGACAAATGGCAATAAGTACAAGTGGATGAACACAATTGCAGTTGCTGAAATTGTGATTATTTCAATTTACTTTATCTTGCCATTCTCTCCAGCTGGAACTCCTGGAAATAAGGACTTCACTTGGACTGCGGTCAACTACGCACCAATTCTTGCCGGTGGAACACTAATCTTCCTATGGATCTGGTGGCACCTATCTGTCAAGAAGTGGTTCACAGGACCAAAGAGCAACATCTAAACTAAAATAAAAAGAACTCCCCCTCATCCAGGCGATGAGGGGGAGTTCTTTTTTTGCCGGTTAAGTGGAATACTCACCGCTATGAGTTCACTATCAATTGAAGAATTAACCGCTGCAATCCAATCAGGTGCTATCGATACCGTTGTTGTAGCTATGACGGACATGCAAGGTCGCCTAACAGGAAAAAGAATTCACGGAGATCATTTTCTTAATGAAGTTCTAAAGCACGGCACCGAAGGATGCAACTATCTTCTAGCAGTCGATGTAGATATGAACACCGTTCAAGGGTATGAAATGTCATCCTGGGAACGTGGCTATAGCGACTTTGAACTCGCACCAGATTTCAACACACTCAGGCTCATTCCCTGGCAAGAGGGCGCCGCATTAGTACTTGCTGATGTGCAGTGGCTCGATCACTCCCATGTTGTTGCATCCCCTCGTCAGATTCTTCGCAAACAGATAGCTAACCTTGAAAAAGCTGGCATGCAAGCAATGTGCGGCACCGAACTTGAATTCGTTGTCTACAAAGATTCCTACGAAGAGGCTTGGAACAAGGCCTACCGCGATCTAACTCCTGCAAATAAATACAACGTTGATTATTCAATTCTGGGCGGATCTCGCATTGAACCATTGCTGCGTGAAATTCGACTTGGTATGGCTGCAGCTGGCATGACTGTGGAATCCGTTAAAGGCGAGTGCAACCTTGGTCAGCATGAAATCGCATTTAAATATTCAGATGCTCTTTCAAATTGCGATCAACACGTTATTTACAAGAACGGTGCCAAAGAAATTGCAGCAGAAGCGGGTTATGCGCTGACTTTTATGGCAAAACCAAATGAGCGTGAAGGAAACTCTTCACACATTCACCTATCCTTCCGAGGTCTAAACGGTGAATTAGTTATGACTGATGATTCAGATAAAGAACATGGATTGTCAGAACTAGGTCGTCAATTTATTGCCGGCCAACTGGCTCATATGCGCGAACTATCGCTGCTCTTTGCACCAAATATCAATTCATATAAGCGTTATGTGCCAGGATCCTTTGCTCCGACTGCAATTCGTTGGGGACGCGATAACCGCACATGCGCTTTCCGACTTGTAGGACGCGGGGCTGGTCTACGACTTGAAAACCGTATTCCTGGTGGAGATGTAAATCCATATTTGGCAGTTGCGGGAATTATCGCTGCTGGTCTTGATGGAATTACCAAGAAGATGAAACTAGAACCTGCATTTACAGGAAATGCCTACGTTTCAGATTCACCACGTGTACCTTCAACCATGAATGAAGCCCTTGATCTCTGGGAAAACAGTGCTTGGGTGAAAGAAACATTCGGCGAAGAAGTGCAAGCTCATTATGCAAATATGGCTCGCGTTGAAATCGCTGCGTACGGCAAAGCAGTAACTGACTGGGAATTATTCCGAAACTTCGAAAGGTTCTAATAAGTGCCATCTACGTATGACGTAATAAACCCAGCAAATGAGAGCATCGTAGAAACTGTAAACCTTTTAGGTTTAGAAGAAACTGATGCTGTAATCGCGAAGGCTGCCAAAGCTTTCGAGAGTTGGAAAAATGTTACACCCGGAGAGCGTGCACGTTTGCTCCGCGCGTTCTCACAAGCTGTCACCGATCATCGTGAAGAACTAGCGCAATTAGAAATTACAAACTCTGGTCACACTCGCGGAAATGCATTGTGGGAAGCAGACAATGTTGCAAATACTCTGATGTATTACGCGGCAGCACCTGAGCGTTTATTCGGTCGTCAAATTCCAGTACCTGGCGGAATTGATGTCACTTTTAAGGAGCCACTTGGTGTTGTTGGCGTCATTGTTCCCTGGAATTTTCCTATGCCAATTGCTGGTTGGGGATTCGCACCAGCACTTGCTGCAGGAAACACAGTTGTATTAAAACCAGCTGAATACACACCTCTCACAGCAATTCGTTTAGGCGAACTTGCACTTAAAGCTGGAATTCCTGAAGGTGTATTTAACGTGCTTCCCGGCAAAGGAAGCATCGTAGGAAATCGTTTTGTGACCCACCCGCAAGTAAGAAAAGTTGTCTTCACCGGTTCAACCTCCGTTGGAAAACAAATCATGGTTGGGTGCGCGGATCAAGTAAAGCGAGTCACCCTCGAACTTGGTGGCAAATCTTCAAACATCATCTTTGCAGATGCCGATGTAGCAAAAGCCGCAGCTGGTGCACCTGGCGCTGTTTTTGATAACGCAGGACAAGATTGCTGTGCACGCTCACGCATTCTTGTTCAAAAATCAGCCTTCGATACTTTCATGGAGCACTTCGAAGTAGCCGTTAAGAAATTCCGCGTGGAAGATCCAAATCTTGCGACTGCGGATATGGGACCACTTATTTCAAAGAAACAATTCGACGTTGTTGAATCTTTCTTGGATGAACCAGTTGCATTCAAAGGTTCTGCTCCAAGCGGACCTGGCTATTGGATGCCACCTACGGTTCTATTGCCAAAAAATACGCAATCACGCTCATGGAGAGAAGAAATCTTCGGACCAGTTGTATCTGTTATGACATTTGAAGATGAAGCAGAAGCTATTGCGATGGCAAATGACAGTGAATACGGACTCTCTGGATCTATCTGGACACGAGATGTTGGCCGTGCACTTCGCGTATCTCGCGGAATTGAAACTGGTGCACTTTCAGTTAACTCAAACTCATCGGTTCGATTCTGGACTCCATTTGGTGGATTTAAGCAATCAGGGCTTGGGCGCGAACTTGGACCAGATGCTCTTGATTCATTTACCGAAGTAAAAAACGTCTTTATTTCTAACGACTAACCAACTCATACAGAAAAGGAAAAAACATGTCGCAACGTCTCGAAGGACGCGTAGCAGTAATCACGGGAGCAGGCAGTGGAATCGGCCTTGCAACAGCAAAGCGTTTAGCAAGTGAAGGCGCAAAGATTGTTGCAGTGGATATGAACTCTGAATCTGGTGAAGCTGCTGCAAAAGCTACTGGCGGAATCTTCGTAAAGGCAGATGTCACAAGCGCTGCCGATGTCGAAAATATGTACAAGGTTGCATTCGATACTTACGGTTCTGTCGACATCGCATTCAACAACGCGGGAATCTCGCCGCCCGACGACGATTCGATCCTGGAGACCGGCATCGACGCCTGGCGTCGGGTCCAGGAGGTGAACCTCACCAGTGTCTACCTGTGCTGCAAGGAGGTGCTCCCCTACATGCTGGAGCAGGGCAAGGGCAGCATCATCAACACCGCGTCCTTCGTTGCAACGATGGGTGCTGCGACTTCGCAGATCGCATACACAGCATCAAAGGGTGGCG